>JABGQJ010000480.1 GCA_018648945.1 Victivallales bacterium | reverse complement strand
GTAGCTGCCGCCTGGCTCAGGCAAGGCAATGGTGCGTTGCGTCCACGCTGGCACGTTGGCAGCGTACGTTGCCAAGAGCGTCCACGATCCGGCCGCGGAGGTCCGGTAGAGGACCCTGAGTTCATCCTGATACACATCCCACCCCTCCATGCAATGCCAGAACGTCAACTGCGTATCCTGAACGGCCACGCCAAAGTCGATCATGGGGGAAATGAGCCTGGCTGTGTGGCTGTCGAGGGAGTTGCTAGACAAACGCGCATTGTAGCTGCCACCATGGGCACCGACAGGATGGCCGAAGGTGCCTCCGGCTCGGAAGGTCCAATCGGCTGTGCCGATGGTCTGTTGCTGCGTCCACCCGGTCGGGATCAACTCGCTGTTCTCGAATCCCTCCGTGAAGGGAACGGCGAGAGACGGGTCTGTGGACGCTGAGCACGCAACCCCAGCAGAGAAGGCGGCGCCCGGGAGCAGGGACCATGCCCTGTAGTAGTAGGGGGTTCCGGGGACGAGCCCGGTGTGCGATGCGGCGGTTGCGCCGCCGCGGTAGAGGACTGTGCCACCTCCGGAGATGGCTTCACCGACGGAGTACGTGCCCGCCGGGGTTCCGAAGACCGGGGTGGTGCTCCAGGCCACCAGAACGTCCTCGGAGTCGCGGTTCAAGTGCCAGAACAGGTCGATGCGGGACGTCCCGGCAGGAGTCGCCACAAAGGTGCCTGGGGTGGTACCGGGCTCATCGCCCGTGATCCGGACGTCGTCGATGCAGACACCGTAGCCATAGTTCACCTTGCCCTCGAATGCGATGTAGTAGGTGCCGCCCGGATCGGGCAGGGCGAGGGTTCGCTGCGTCCATGATGGCACGCTGGCGGTGTACGACGCCAGGAGCGTCCACGATCCGCCCGGGGAGGTCCGGTAGAGAACCCTAAGTTCATCCTGATCCCCGAACCAGCCCTCCATGCAGTGCCAGAACGTCAACTGCGCATTCTCGACAGCGGTCCCGAAGTCGATCGCGGGAGTGATCAGCCTGGTCGTGTTGTCCAGGTAGTCCCCATCGAACAGACGCGCGTTGTAGCTGCCTCCATGGGCAGCGGCGGGAGAGTCCTCTTCGCCGCCAGCCTGGAAGGTCCAACCGACGGGGCCGGCTACCTGCTCCTGAGTCCACCCGTCGGGGATCGCCCCCCCGTTCTCGAAATCCTCCGTATAGGGGATGGCGGAAGCCGTGGCCGCCGAGCAGGCAACGCCAGCGGAGTAGCTGGCATCCGGGAACCGGGACCATGCCCGGTAGTAATACGTGATCCCGGCTACGAGCCCAGTAGTGTGCGGCGCGCTCGTTCCGGTGCCGCCGTAGAGGACTGTGCCGCCGCCGGATATGGTGTCGCCAACGGAGTAAGCGCCCGTTGGCGTCCCGAAAACCGGGGTGCTGCTCCAGGCCACCAAGACGTCGTCAGAGTCGGGGTTCAGGCTCCAGGACAGGTCAATGCGGGAGCTGCTGACCGGGGTTGCCGAGAAACCACGTGGGGCGCCGGGCTCGTCCCCGGTAATCTGGACGTCGTCGATGCAGACACCGTAGCCGAAGTTCACCTTCCCCTCGAAGGCGACGTAGTAGCTGCCGCCCGGCTCGGGCAGGACAAGGGTTCGCTGTGTCCAGGACGGCACGCTGGCGGTGTAGGTCGCCAGCACTGTCCAGGCACCACCCGCCGACGTCCGGTAGAGAACCCTGAGTTCGTCCTGATCCCCTTCCCAATCCTCCATGCAATGCCAGAACGTCAACTGCGCATTCTCGATGGCAGTCCCAAAGTCAATCGCCGGGGTGACCAGCCTGGTCGTATTGTTCGAATAGCCCGCATCGTATAGATGCGCGTTGTAGCCGCCCCCATGCGCAGCGGCAGGATTACCATCTTCGCCTCCGGCCCGGAAGGTCCACGCAACGCTCCCAACCACTTGTTCCTGAGTCCACCCGCCGGGGCCCATTCCTCCGTTCTCGAAATCCTGCGTATACGGAACGGAGACGCCCGTGGACTCCGAAACAGCGACCCCAGCGGAGAAAACAGGGCCTGCGACCACAGACCATGCAGTGTAGTAGTAGGTAGTCCCCGGCATGAGCCCAGTGTGCGACACGGTCGTCCCGCCGCCTCGATAGAGGACCGTGCCGCCGCCGGCTATGGGATCGCCAGCCGAGTAAGTCCCCACCGGAGTCCCAAAGACCGGCGTGGTGCTCCAGGCTACCATGGCTTCACCAGGATCGACATCCAGACGCCAGGACAAGTCGATGCGGGACCCGCCGAACGCCGCCGCCGCGAAGCTACCCGGGTTGGCAATGGGAACCAAGAAGGAGACCGGGATCACGATCGGGGAGTTCGCGGCATCTGCTGCGGTGACGGTGATCGCGGCGTGGTAGGTGGTGAGCGGAGTAAGCCCCGTGGCGTCGCAAGTCAGAACGATCTCGTCCTGCTCCAGACTGACAGTTCCGGACGCGCGAGAGAGACTCAGCCACGTGCCGTCATCGGTCACGGTGTACCCCATCGTGCCACCGCCTGCATTGCCAACGAAGAAGCTGTCCTCGGTCGGGCAGCTGATCGAGAGGTCCGAGACACTGACGATGGGCGCGGCTCGCACGGTCAGGGTCACGGGGATCGTCTGCGGGGTGTTCGAGGCACCGGCGGCAACGACAGTGATCGTGGCGCTATGCGTGCCGGTGGCCAGCGCGCTCGTGCTGAATGACGCCACAATCTCGTCGGCCTCGGCGGTTGCGGTGCCGCTCGAGGGCGAACAGGAAAGCCAGGCCGCATCGTCGGAGATCGAGTAGGTCAGCGTGCCGCCGCCAGCATTGACGACCGCGAAGACCTGGTCGGCGGCATCACTGCCAAGGTCACAGGCCGCAACAATGCCAACGGAGGTCAAACCAATCCGCGGCGGTGCGGTGACGGCCCCGGGCCCCACGATATAGGTCATGGTCGGCCCGCTGATCGAGGGAGAGTGGATGGTGAAGCCGGAGGGGACACTCCGGGTGTGCAGTGCCTGGTCCCAGAACTTCAGGCTGGGCGTGCTGGCATCATCCAGCGGATCCGCCCCGCGACTGGCGTGGAAAGTGTCGGACGAAAGGGCGTCCGGACTTGGGTCCGTGTACCACGGGGAATAGGCGGTCGTGGGCGAGGCCTCGAGAATCAACGCCTCATACACGGGAGCCCCGCCCTTGGTCACCCAGGGATGGGTATTGCTGCCGCCCTCGAACACATGCCAGGCAACGATTCCCTGTCCCGGGCAGACGCTTGTCGCATGGCCACCATATGGCCCTTCGTAGCCGGTGTCGTCGCGGGTCTCGAACACGATGTACTCGCGGGGCTCAGCCGGATTGACGATGCGGTAGTAGTGGTTGCGGTCACGCTGCGCGGAGACCCGGAAGTGGTCGGTCGGCGCCAGGTCGGTCATCGTGGCCCAACCAGCGCTGTTCTTCAAATACGGGTCGACACTGGTCGGATGCTTGCCGCCGCCCCCGTGGCTGCCCCCTGACATCAAGCTGAAATCGCCCACGACGGACGCGTTGTTGTCGTAGTTGTAGAGATCTGGGAAGCCGCACGTCAGATGCCCGTTCTCGTGGCTGAATGTCCCGATGTCCGGGCTGCTGGTCAGATCACTCATCTGGTAGACTTCGGCCTTGATCCCGTTGGCCGCATCCACCGTCTTGGTGGGAATGTCCCACTTGTGGGGCCAGAGGCCCCTGTTCCAGCCAGAGGTCACCGTGCCCGCGTAGAAGATGTTCAGCGACCGGATGATGTTCGACGAGTCCAACGAGAGCGGCGTGAAGTCGAAGCCCGCCGCGATGAGGACGTCCAAGGCATCCTGGACGAGTTCCTGTCCCCTGTTGCTTCCCCAGGGGGCATCTGACCCGTCGTCGTAGTATGTCTTCGGATGAGGGACACGAACGTAGGCCGTGACAATATTGGTGAAGTTGAACCTGCCATCGGATTGGATGCGGAAGTACTCGTTCACCGAACAAGCGTTCCCGAATCCGGTGAATCCGGACGGTTGGTTGCAGAGATCATCAATGTCGGATTGGGGGATGGTTCCCCCCTGATCCGAGAAATCCACCAGAATGCAGAGCCCCACCACATCCCCCAGCGTGGGATCGCTCGGCGGCGCGCGAACCGGGGGGGGCGTCTCCCCCTCGGGTAGCGCGCCCCTCGTCGGCGCTGCTGATAGAACCTCCTCGGGTGGCAGCGACCGCCCGCGGGAATCGACCCGGAACTTCGCCTGGGCTCGGAGGACCAGGCTACGACGCACATCATTGGGCAGCAACGGGTTCTTTACTTCCGCCTCCTTGGGGATGGCCTTCTCCAGGACTGCGCCGCCACCATCTGCCGCCGTGATCGGGACGCCGGTGGAAACGAATGATCTGCCGTTGGCCGACAGCAACGCATAGCACCAGAAGCCGGATTCCGGATCCTTGACGATCTGATGCCCGGCCAAGGTACGCTCATAGGCGAAGAACTCGTCGCCATAGACCTTCACCGAGAACGTCGAGCCGTCTGGCTGGCGGTAGGTAAACGTGCGACGACCGATATAGGGGGCCGCATCGGTTCCCAGCGGGGACAGCATGGCGCCCGAGAGCAGGATCAGAGCCAGCAGCCAGAGATCCAGCTTGGATCGGCACCGCCGTTGCCGACTACAGGCGGTGACACCGCAGCATCGCGGTCGCGCGCCAGCAGTGGAGACTCTGCGGGCAGAGAAGCGAGCAAAGCGCGTGAAAAGGAAGAGCACGAAACAAGTCCCCCATCCTGGCCCTCGTGAACGAAACGATCCTCCCTTCACCACCAGACACACCAATGCCGTCCTGATTCTGCAACCACTCGACTCAAGACTCATACCACCGACCGACCGCGCCGTCAAGTGGATGTCCGACATGCCTTCACCCAATCCAGCCCCCCAGAGCGGACGCCGAGCGTTGCGAAAACCGGTTGGGAAGGGCATGGTGACGGTATAGTGATGCAAGGCGGGGACTCCCCGCAACGACCAAACCTGGGACGCGCCTGGAATGACCTCACGAGAACGCATACTGGCGGCGATCGAGCACCGGCAACCGGACGCGGTGCCCGTCGACCTGGGGGCGACGCCCAGTTCCGGGATCTCCGCCATGGCCTACGGCAGGCTGAAACAGCACGTGGGCATGGACCAGGGACAGACACGGATCTACGATGTGGTCCAGCAGTTGGCGCAACCCGAGGAAATCGTCCTCAACCATTTCGGGATCGATGCAGTCGATATCAGCCGTGGGTTCAACGACCGGGACGAGGACTGGTACGGAATCACGCTCGCTGACGGGCACGCTGCCCAGTACCCCACGTGGTTCCGCCCTGAACGGCAGGCAGATGGCTCCTTCATCGCTCGCAACCGGGATGGACTGGATATCGCACACATGCCGGCGGGAGGGATGTTCTTCGACCAATCGGCCTTCCCCTGGCTGGACGGCTATCCGAGCAACATCGAGGCAGCCCTGCCGGCCGCCATGAGACAGGTGCTGTGGGCGGAGTTCGTGCACAGCCCGTGGGACCATGCGAGCGAGCCGGACTTCTGGGCTCAGCTTCGCCAACGGGCGTTGGCCCTGCGGGAGTCCAGCGACCGGGCGCTGATGGTGGTCTGCGGCTGCAATCTCTTTGAGTGGGGGACGTTCCTGCGCCGCATGGATACCTTTATGATAGATCTCTTCACCGAACCGGACCGGGTGCGGGCCTTCCTGGAAGCCATCATGGTCCAGCACCTGGGGACGCTCGCGAAGGTGTGCGAGGCAGTGGGGGATGTCTGCGACATCCTCCGCTTCGGCGACGACCTTGGGACGACCGGCGGGCTGTTCATGCCGCCGGACACCTACCGCGAGCTGTTCAAGCCGGGCCACACCTTGCTGAATAAATTTGTTCACGAAAACAGCCAGATGAAAACCTTCCTGCATTCGTGCGGCTCGATCTACCGCGTCATGCCCGACCTGATCGAAGCCGGCTATGACATTATCAACCCGGTGCAGACCAACTGCTTCGAAATGGAGCCGGATCAATTGAAAGCGGAATTCGGCAAGGACATCACCTTTTGG
>JABGQJ010000048.1 GCA_018648945.1 Victivallales bacterium | reverse complement strand
CCCCCGCTACCTGATGCTGGACCGCAACGCCAAGCCCGTGGGCTACTCGGAGTTCGACGGCGCGGGGTTCACGGTCGGCACCTACACCTACGGCCTGCCCGAGATGGACTCGATGTACACCTATCCCGTGCGCCATTTCATGCGTGGGCTGGCGGTGAAGCATCGCGCCAATCCGGAGCACTTCATCGCGGTCGAGCCCAACCACGAACACGAGATCACCTCGGGGGCCGAGGACCGCGCCTCCGTGGGCGACTACCATCCCGCCAACCTAACCGGCTTCCTGGACTGGCTGCACAACCGTTTCGGCTCCGTGACCGCCATCAACACCGCCTACAGCACGGAATTCTCCCCCACCTTCTTCGACGCCCCGCGCGGCAAGGGACGCGGGGACTGGGATCGCTACGACAAGGACAATCCCCTCTTCCAGGCGTGGTTCCAGTACAACGCGCGAGTCATCAGCCGCCGTGTCGCCGACACCTGGCGCGAAGCGTTGCTGGCGGGGATGCCGCCCGAGAGTATTACCTGTCACCAGATCCCCGACTCCTACGCCATCAGCAGCCTGGGGGCCTTCAGCAAACCCGTGTCGCGCGTCACCCCCATCGACTGGATGCTGACCGCTGGCACGAGCTACGGGTTCACCCGCTACAGCGTCTGGTACAAACGCAAGCAGAACTGCATCCAGGGCTCCTGGTCCAGCGGCTTCGGCATGGTCACCCTCGGCGAATACAGCGCCCTGGCCACCAAGAACGAGGATGCCTATGGCCAACTCCGCTACCTGCACGAGCACGGGGCCATGTTCATCCACTGTATGTGGTGGCCCAGCAAATGGGAGAAAGGACGCGGCTACAACGACACCTTCAAGTACGCCCTGCGCCGCATGGCCGAAGAGGATCGCCCGCGGATGGGCGTCACTGGCGGTGTCTCGACCGTCCGCCCCTATCGCTCCGGCGACCGGCAGTTCGACATCGTCGCCCTCGGCACCGGTCCCAAGCGTACCGGGTTGATCAAGAGCGTGCGCGAGGATGGCTCCTGGGAAGGCTCCGTCTACGTCGCTCCCTTCCACGCCCACGTGGCCATCGACTCGCTCTTCACGCAAGCCCGCGTGGAATTGGGGGAGCAGGAGCTCGCCACGCCTGATGTCACCGGGCTCACAGGCGGCAGCCAGCTCGAAACCACCTTCCGGGCACCGGGCGACGGCACACTCCACATCGATCTCTGGCACGACGGACACGTGCTGCCGACACAGCGGGTCAGCCTGCCGGTGCAGAATGGCAAGAGCCATCGTGTCATTCATCGTTTCCAGAACCGTTTCGGTCTTGTCCGCCTCCTCTTCTCCGCGGAGAAAGGGACCCCGCTCGCCGACCTCCAGATCCTCCGCCATCGCGACCGCGCCGCCCGCATCCGCGAGGGGGAGTTCGAGGGCACGCGCCATCGCGGCGGCGTCACTTTCGCCATCCTGGAATAGGTCGTGATTGAACCGGTGCCCAGGCGGGCATATGGTCTTGGGTTGCGACTGCACAAACCAACCGTCCAGGGAGACTGTCATGAGGCGCCAAGATCGTCGTGAGTTCCTCGGTACATCGGCCAAGGTCACCTGTGGAGCATTGGCTCTCGGGGCCGTTTGCCCACTGTCGGCGGCGGAGAAGACAAAGGCCAAGCCGGACAGCTATTGCGGGCTCTACTGCGGCGGCTGCAAGAACCTGCAGACCTCCAGCAAGGCAACCGATCCGGCCAAGGTGAAATGTCTGGGCTGCAAGAGCGACAAGACCGCCGGCTGGTGCGCCAAATGCGACATCAAGACGTGCGCCAAGGAGATGGACGTGGACTCCTGTGGCGAGTGCGACATGTTCCCCTGCGAGAAGCTGACCAAGTTCCAGAACAACGGCAAAGACTACCGGATCCTGGCCGAGAAGAACTGCAAGACCATCCAAGCGAAGGGCCACAAGCAGTGGCTGAAGGACCAGAAAGAGCGCTGGGCCTGCCCCAAGTGCAAGGCCACGTTCTCCTGGAACGACGAGAAGTGCCCGAAGTGCGGGGCCGATGTCCTCTCCTGCAAGGAAGAGGCCACAGCCTACCGCGCCAAGCGCGACAAGTAGCACAGGAGTTCCGCGATGCAGGATCTGGAACGTGCCGTCACCGAACTCGCCAACGCTCAGGGCGCCCCACTCGTGGGCTTCGCCCCCATCGAGCGATTCGAGAACGCTCCGCCCCAGTACCATCCCCACACCATCTTCCCGCCGACCCGGACGGCCATCGCCATCGCGCTGCCCCAACCGCGCGGCGCGCTGAAGGCGGTCGAGGAAGGGTGCTACTGGCAGTCGTACAACTGCGACTCCTATTGGTATCTGAACGAGGTCCAGGCCCCCAAGATCCTGCGCGACATCGTGATGCTTCTGGAGCAGCACGGCCACACCAGCGTGCCGGTGCACAATCCCTTCCATCCCCGTAGCGGCCGCCAGATCCGCGAGGATCAGCCCTGGGGGCCGGACGGCATGGTCTCGCTACGGGTGATCGGCTGTGCCGCCGGTCTGGGCGAACTGGGCATGTCGAAGGTCTTCCTCACCCCCCAGTTCGGCCCCCGCCAACGGGTCTTCGCCGTGTTCACCGACGCGGTCCTGGAGCCCACGCCCCTCCTTCAGGAGCATGTCTGCGATGGCTGCGGTGCCTGCGCTCGCGAGTGCGAGGCCAATGCCATCGGCACCGAACGCACCGAGACCTTCGAGATCGAGGGTCGCACCTTCGGCCACGCGCCGCTCGACTGCAAGGCCTGCGGCACCGTCCACCGGGGCGACGATCCGCGCTACTCCCCCTTCTGGAACGGCAGCGAGAAGCCCGGCGAGAAGCCCAGCTACAACGAGTTCAGCAAGCACCGCTTCCGTCATCTCGCCATCTGCGTTGGTCGAGGCTGTGTCCGCGCCTGCCTGGACCACCTCGAGAAGGCTGGCCGCCTCGAAGCCAAGTTCCACACCCCCATGATCGAGGGCAAGCGCTGGAAGCTCAACGAGCCGCCGGCAGCAGGGAAGTAGCCACGCGGCGGCACGAGTCGCCGGCATTGGGTTGGCGGAGATTGCCGGTCCAAAGAGAAGCGCCCCCGCCTCGGTGATCGAGACGGGGGCGCTTGGGGAAGCGGGGGAAGATCCCCCGAGACGTGACGGCGGGTGCCGTCACGCGAGGGTCGGGGAGACTACATCATGCCGCCCATGCCGCCCATGCCGCCCATGCCGCCCATGCCGCCGCCATCGGGCATTGGCGGCATGTCTTTCTTGTCTTCGGGCATGTCGGTGATCATGCATTCGGTGGTCAGCAGGAGGCCAGCGACCGAAGCGGCATTCTGAAGGGCCGCACGCTCGACCTTCTTGGGATCGATGATGCCGTTGGCGAGCATGTCGACATACTCGTCCTTGGCGGCGTCATAGCCGCTCGTGCCGTCGAGGTCCTTGACCTTCATGACGACGATGGCACCCTCGACGCCGGCGTTGGCGGCGAGCTGCTTGAGGGGCTCATCGACGGCGCGACGAATGATGTCCACGCCAGTGGCTTCGTCGCCGCAGGCACAGACGCCGTCCAGAACCTTCTTGCAGGCACGGATGAGAGCGACGCCGCCACCGGGGACGATGCCCTCTTCGACGGCCGCGCGGGTGGCATGCAGAGCATCTTCGACGCGCGCCTTCTTTTCCTTCATCTCGGTCTCGGTCGCGGCGCCAACGTTGATGACGGCCACGCCGCCGGCGAGCTTGGCGAGGCGCTCTTGGAGCTTCTCGCGGTCGTAGTCGCTGGTGGTCTCTTCGATCTGGCGCTTGATGAGGTTCACGCGCCCGGCGATGTCGGCAGCGCTACCGCCACCCTCGACGATCGTGCTGCTGTCCTTGTCGATGGTCACGCGTTTGCCCTGGCCGAGCATGTCGATGGTGACATTCTCGAGCTTCAGGCCGAGGTCCTCGGTGATGCAGGTGCCGCCGGTGAGGATGGCGATGTCTTCGAGCATGGCCTTGCGACGGTCGCCGAAGCCAGGCGCCTTGACGGCGCAGACATTCAGGGTGCCGCGGATCTTGTTGACGACGAGGGTCGCCAGCGCTTCGCCGTCGACGTCTTCGGCGATGATCATCAGGGGCTTGCCAGTCTTGGCGACGCTCTGGAGAAGGGGCAGCATGTCCTGGAGACTGCTGATCTTCTTCTCGTGGATGAGGATGACGGCGTCCTCGAGGGCCACTTCCATGGCTTCGGCGTTGGTCACGAAGTAGGGAGAGAGGTAGCCCTTGTCGAACTGCATGCCTTCGACGACGTCGAGGGTGGTCTCGATGGTCTTGGCCTCTTCGACGGTGATGGTGCCGTCCTTGCCGACCTTGTCCATGGCGTCGGCGATGATGTCGCCGATGGTGTCGTCACTGTTGGCGGAGATGGTGGCGACCTGCGCGATCTGCGCACGGTCTTCGACCGGAACGGCCATGCTGGCGAGCTCATCGACGATGGCGGTGACGGCCTTGTCGATGCCGCGCTTGAGGCTCATGGGGTTGGCGCCGGCGGTGACGTTCTTGAGGCCCTGCTTGAAGATCGCCTCGGCGAGAATCGTGGCCGTGGTGGTACCATCACCAGCGACGTCGGAGGTCTTGCTGGCGACTTCCTTCACCATCTGGGCGCCCATGTTCTCGAAGGGATTGTCCAGCTCGATCTCTTTGGCGACGGTGACGCCGTCCTTGGTGATCGTGGGGGAGCCGAACTTCTTGTCGAGGACAACATTACGGCCCTTGGGGCCGAGGGTGACCTTGACGGCATTGCTCAGGGTGGCGATGCCCTTCATCAGGGACTGGCGTCCCTTGGTGTCAAATGAAAGCTGCTTGGCGGCCATGGATAGCTCCTAGTATTCTCTACAACTGGGGTCGATTGGGGATGGGGCCAGTGTCTCTAGCCGACGATGGCGAGGATGTCGCTCTGGTTCAGGATCTTGTACTCCTGATCCTCAACCTTGACTTCGGTGCCGCCGTACTTGCTCATGAGGACAACGTCGCCGACGGCCACTTCGAAAGCGACCTTCTTGCCGTCGTCATCGGTTTTGCCGGTGCCGAGGGCGATGACCTTGGCTTCCTGGGGCTTTTCCTTGGCGCTGTCGGGGATGTAAATCCCGTCCTTCATCGCTTCCTGCTCTTCGATGGCTTGGACCAGGACGCGGTCTCCGAGAGGCTTGATGTTGATGTCCATTAAGAGTCTCTCCTTTTGTCTAGTTGATCTTGCCTGTCTGGGGTTTTTGCGGGGGCCATCAGGCACCGCTCGGCGCCGTCTTGGGTCGGCAAAGGAACCTCGTTCTGGTCCCCGCGACTACACGAAACACACTTGGGAAACTATTCGTCGACGATCTCGGCATCGATCACGTCGTCATCGTCCTTGGGGGCTTCGGCCGGTTCGGAGTCGGGCCCGCCTTCGGCACCTTGCGGGGGCTGCTCGGACTGGGCGTTCTTGTACAGCTCTTCGGCGAACTTGTGCATCTTCTCTTCGAGCTGCTTCATGATCTCGTCCATGCGGGCGGTATCATTGGCTTCGAGGGCCTTCTTCAGTTCCTCGATCCCTTCCTCGACGGGCTTCTTGACCTCGTCGGGGATCTTCTCGCCGTTGTCCTTGAGCTGCTTCTCGGTCTGGTAGACCATGGAGTCGGCCCGGTTGTGGATCTCGACCTCCTCCTTCTTCTGCTTGTCTTCTTCGGCGTGGCTCTCGGCGTCGTTCACCATCTGGTTGATCTCGTCGTCGCTGAGGCCGCTGCTGGCGGTCACCGTGATCTTCTGCTCCTTGCCGGTGCCGAGATCCTTGGCGGAGACGTTGAGAATGCCATTGGCATCGATGTCGAAGGTGACCTCGATCTGAGGCATGCCGCGCGGGGCGGGCGGGATCTCGTCCAGGCGGAAATGCTCGATGCTCTTGTTGCCGGACGCCATCTCGCGCTCGCCCTGAAGCACGTGAATCTCCACCGACGGTTGGCTGTCGCTGGCCGTGGAGAAGATCTCGCTTTTGCGGGTGGGGATGGTGGTGTTGCGCTCGATCAGGCGGGTGAAGACGCCGCCGAGGGTCTCGATGCCGAGGGAAAGGGGCGTCACGTCGAGGAGCAGCACATCGTCCACATCGCCCTTGAGGACGCCGCCCTGGATGGCGGCACCGACGGCGACGACTTCGTCTGGGTTGACGCCCTTGTGGGGCGGCTTGCGGAAGACCTCCTCGGCCAGGGCCTGGATGCGGGGCATGCGGGTCATGCCGCCGACGAGGATGACCTCGTCCACTTCGCTGCTGCTCAGGCCGGAGTCGCGCAGGCAGTCCCGGCAGGGCCCGGCGGACCGTTGGGAGAGACTCTCCACCAGCTGTTCGTACTTGGCCCGGTTCAGGCTGGCGGTGAGATGCTTCGGGCCGCTGGCATCGGCGGTGATGAAGGGGAGGTTGATCTCGGTGGTCATGCTGGTGGACAGCTCGCACTTGGCCTTCTCCGCAGCTTCCTTGAGGCGCTGCAGGGCCATGACGTCCGCCCGTAGATCGACTCCGTGGTCGCGTTTGAAGTCGTCCGCGAGCCAGCCGATGATGGCCTCGTCGAAGTCGTCCCCGCCAAGGTGGGTGTCGCCGTTGGTGGCCTTCACCTCGAACACGCCATCGCCAATCTCGAGGATCGAGATGTCGAAGGTGCCGCCACCGAGATCGTAGACGGCGATCTTCTCGTCGCTCTTCTTGTCGAGGCCGTAGGCGAGGGAGGCGGCGGTGGGCTCGTTGATGATGCGCTTGACTTCCAGGCCCGCGATCCGCCCCGCGTCCTTGGTGGCTTGGCGCTGGCTGTCGTTGAAGTAGGCGGGAACCGTGACGATCGCTTCGGTGATGGCCTCGCCAAGATAGGCTTCCGCATCGGCCTTCAGCTTCTGCAGGATCATGGCCGAGATCTCGGGCGGCGAGTAGGTCTTGTCGTCGATCTTGACGTGGGCGTCACCGTTCTTGGCCTCAACCACCTCATAGGGGACGAGGTGGGTCTCGTGGGCCACTTCCTTGAACTTGCGCCCCATGAAGCGTTTGATCGAGAAGACGGTATGCCTGGGGTTGGTCACTGCTTGGCGCTTGGCGGTGGTGCCGACGAGCCGTTCGTCGTCCTTCGTGAAGGCCACGACTGAGGGGGTCGTGCGACTGCCTTCGGCGTTTGGGATCACCGTTGGCTCGCCGCCTTCCATCACGGCCATGCAGGAGTTGGTCGTGCCAAGATCGATACCGAGAATTTTACCCATGTCAATAGCTCCATATGTGGCGATTCGCCCGGCGGGCGAAGGGATTTGGTGTCACTCGTCGGCTAGGTCAAGCATGCCGTGTGCCAATAGTTTGCCTTTGGCTTCTTCTAGCCGGGCGGCAGGGACTTGTGCGAATCGGCTGCGCCCGAAGATACCGCTTGGTGTGACACGGTGCCCGGGATGGGCGGGTCGCGCTGTCACAGTGGGACAGAATGGCACACCTCGCCGTGGCTCACGCGCGTCGGTCGCGGGTGACCTCCAGCATGGCTTGGCGCAGTCGCCGCTTGGCCGCCGCCAGATCGACCTTCTCGTCGGCGGGGAAGTGAACGGGATCGCCGACCCGCAGTTCCACGCGGGAGAAGGGCTTCGGGATCTGGGTCTGGTCCCAGCTCCGCAGTTGCCAGCGGCACGGGGCGTTGAGGGAGACGGGGACGATGGGCACCCCGCTCTTGCGGGCGAGCAGGACGACGCCGGGCTGGACCTCGTAGCGTGGGCCGCGCGGACCGTCCAGAGTCACTGCCGTGGCGTTGCCATCATCCAGTTCGCGGAGCAGGATGCGGAGGGCGCGCACGCCGCCCTGACTGGAAGAGCCACGTACGGGTTTGAGGCCCACATGGCGGAACAGCGCGGCCCCGTAGTTGCCGTCCCGCGAGGCGCTGATGAGGGCCGCGATTCGGTGCCGCGCGTCCCGTCCCATCAGGCTGGGCAGGAGGAGAATCCGGTTGTGCCAGATCGCGTAGATGACCGGGAATCGGCTGGGCCCGAAGCCGCCGTGGGGGTCCACGACCTTGACCCGGCAGCTCATCCCCCAGAGGTTGACCAGACGCGCCACGGGCGCGGCCAACCACGTCGGCATGGTCCGTTTGGTCTTAAGGCTGAAGGCACTGCGTTGCTTTGGGGGGCTGGTCACACGGATGTCCTAGGCGCGCTTCACGCGTGGGCCTTTGGGCGTGTCCTCGATGACCCAGCCGTCCGCAGCCAGTTGGTCGCGGATCCCATCGCTGCGCGCGAAATCCTTGGCCTTGCGGGCGGCTTGCCGTTCCTCGGCGAGGGCCTGGATTTCGGGGGGCACGCCCTCCGCTTCGTCGGGGGTGAGCACGTCCAGCACGCTGTCGAACACCTCCAGGGAGGCGACAAAGGCCGTGGCCCCCGCGCCGCCGATGGTGTCTTTGTCCAAGAGGCGATTGCCGTCGCGGACCAGATCAAAGAGGGCAGCCAGGGCGGCGGAGATGTTCAGGTCGTCCTCCAGGCTGGCCTGGAAGTCGGCGATACCCTTGGCCGTGCGGTCCGTGGCAGTCTCGATTCCCGCGTCCGGGGCCTCGGCGGCTTCGGCCAGGCGCTGCTTGAAGGCATCCAGGCGCTGCAGCGAGGCGCGAGCGGCCTCCAGGGCGTGGAACGAGAAATCCAGCTTCTGCCGGTAGTGGGTGCCAAGCAGAACCCAGCGGATCTCGCGGCCGGAGTAACCCTTTTCCGCGAGCTGGCCAAGCGTGTAGAAGTTGCCCAGACTCTTGGCCATCTTCTCGCCATTCACGATCAGATGGGCGTTGTGCAGCCAGTAGTTCACGAAGCGGCAGCCGTTGGCCGCTTCGCTCTGTGCGATCTCGTCTTCGTGGTGGGGGAACATATTGTCGACTCCCCCGCAGTGGATGTCGAAATGGGGGCCGAGGTACTTCTCGCTCATCGCCGAGCACTCGATGTGCCAGCCGGGACGTCCCTTGCCCCAGGGGCTGCCCCAGCCCACGTCGCCATCGGCCTCGGTCCACGCCTTCCAGAGCGCGAAGTCGGCCACCGATTCCTTGGCGTATTCGTCGTGGCTGACCCGGGCACCGGGCCGCAGCTGATCGCGGTCGATCTTCTGGAGTTGCCCATAGGCGGGCCACTTGGCGATGGAGAAGTAGACGCTCCCATCATCGGCCTGATAGGCGACGCCCGCGTCGAAGAGCTTGCGCACGAGCTTGATCATCTCGCCGATGTGCTCGGTGGCGGCCGGGTAGGTGTGGGCGCGGCGGATGCGCAGGACCTCGATGTCCTTGAAGAACGCCTCCTTGTACTGCTTGGTGAAGGCGTCCAGGGACATCTCCGCGGCCCGGGAGTCGCGGATTGTCTTGTCGTCCACGTCGGTGAGGTTCATCACATGGTTGACCTGGTAGCCGCACAGCTCCAGGGTCCGGCGGAGAAGATCCTCGAACATGTAGGCCCGGAAGTTGCCGATGTGGGCGTAGTTGTAGACCGTGGGACCGCAGGTGTACAGGCCAACTTTCCCCTCTTCCAGGGGGGTGAATTCCTGCTGTTTACGGCCAAGTGAGTTGTAGAAACGCAGAGCCATGGGTACGGGTTCCCTTACTGGTTGCCATGGGGAGTTGTCTCTGGGTAGTATACTCGTATATTTGAGCGATTCCCCTTTGCCGCGTCCCATGAGTCGGGCGGTACGCACCAGGAGCCGGACATGCCGGAACAGTTGTTCTTCGATCTTGATTTCGTTCCCCCAAAAGCTGAGGCTGGCGCCCCGAGGCGACTGGGCGGTCGCCAGGCGCTGCAGCGCGCGGTCCTGCACTGGCTGGCGGAGACCGACCGCCCCACCGGCTTGGCCTGCGATGTGGTTACCCGCGTTTCGCGGTTGCGCGCGGATGTGGCGGCGTTCTGGAGTGCCCCGGTGCAGAACCCCCACAAGGAGGGACCGGCGCGGATCATGCAGCCGACTCGGACCATGCTGGCGCAGTGCCACCTGGAGCGCGACGAATGCTGGCCGGATTGCATCCGCTCCGCCGAGATCCTGCCAAAGCTGAAGGCGCTCAAGGCGGAACTCGTCCAGGTCCAGGAGACGATTCGTCACGAGGAGCCCCGGTTGCGGGATGATGACGCGCTCTTCGAGGAGTACGCCGAATGGCGGTACGAGGACAGCACCAACCGGCACTACCATCACCTCCGCCGCGCCATCGAGAAGCTGGAGCATGGCCTCTACCATGGGACCAAGTTCGAGCGCATCCGCCAGGCCCAGGTGGCCGATCTCCTGTATCTCGCTGTCCCAGCCGGGCTGGTGGAGCCAGACGAACTGGCGGACGGGTGGGGCCTGCTCTGGATCGAGCAGGATCTGAGCGTCCGCCAGATGGCGGTCCCGGAGTCCCGCGATTGCCTTCCCAGCAACCGGATGCATCTCATTCAGAATCTGGCGACGGCTTGCCGGGACCACACCCTCCAGGCCCATGGCGTGGGTCGGCGGAAGGACAAGGTGGTCTTCGTGCGGCCCCAGTTGCGCCGCCGGGGTGTCGAGACGCCGCATCTCGAGCTCTGACCCAGATGCCGAGCCCAGCGGATTTCGTGCATTCCCACAGGCCCCCCGAAGCGACCGACGAGTCCCTGGTCCGCTTCGTGTTCCGGGATGGGCAGAACCTGCTCGTGGATCCCGAACAGCCGGACCGGTTGCTGGTGGCTGGTGACTTCGCCAAGTGCCTATCGGTTCCGCTGGGCTGTTTTGGGGGCCGCCCATGCGTGGTCGTCGAGGCCCCCGCTGATGCGTCGGCCCCGGACGGTCTCGAATTCCTCGCCTTGCGCAGCCTGCATGGCACCATGGACGAAGCCCTGCGGAATCTGGCCGGTGGCGGCTTCCAGCTCCTGCACTGGCAACGCACGCATCGCTTCTGCGGGGCCTGCGGCACGGCGACCGAGCCGAAACGCGACGAGCGGGCGCTGGCGTGTCCGAGTTGTGGGCTGCTGATCTTCCCGCGCATCGATGCGGCGATCATCGTCGGCATCTGCCGGGGCGATCGCCTGCTGCTGGCCCACAACCAGCGGTTCCGGGGCAACATGCACAGCCTGATTGCGGGCTTCGTGGAGGTGGGCGAGACGCTGGAGCAGACCGTGGCGCGGGAGGTCCGCGAGGAAGTGGGGATCAGCGTGGGTCGCATCCGTTACTTTGGCAGTCAGAGCTGGCCGTTCCCGAGCACGATCATGCTTGGTTTCACGGCCGACCACGCGGGGGGGGAGCTGCACCCGGACGGCACGGAGATCGTCTCCGCCGACTGGTTTGCGCGGGACGAACTGCCGGAGATCCCCGGGCCGGGGAGCATCTCCCGCCGCATCATCGATGCGTTCGTTGCCGGTGATTTCGGGGTTGCCGAGTAGGGCGCGGGGCTACAGTCCCAGACGCTCGGCCACACGCACCAGATCGGTCAGTGTGCCTACGCCCATCTTCGTCATGATGCGTCGCCGGTGCAACTTGATCGTCTTCTCGCTGGCACCCAGCTCGCCCCCGACTTGGCGGCTTGTATGGCCGTTGACAATGAAGGCGAACACTTCCTTCTCCCGGCTGGACAAGGTGTCGTGCAGATACTCCAGCGCCTCGCGTTCCTCGCGTTGCCGCTGCATCGCGTGCAGCTTGCTCACCGCGTTGTTGATTGCCCCGAGAAGCTCGTCGCGGCTGAACGGCTTCTCAAGCACATCCACCGCGCCCAGCTTCATGGCTTGCACAGAGGTGGACACGTCCGCGTGGCCCGAAGCGATGACCACCGCCATTTCGGAGCCCCCAGCCACCAATTGCCGGTGCAGTTCGGGGCCACTGATGCCAGGCATGCGAATGTCGAGCACCACGCAGCCGGACCGGTGCCGTTCCCCAGCCGCCAGGAACTCGTCGGCAGAGTGGTAGATGCAGACCTCGTAGCCAGCCGCAACCAGCAGTCGCTGAACCGTCCGACACAAGTCGATGTCGTCATCCACAACAAACACGACTGGCAGTTGCGAGTAGGGCACTTCTCGACAATCCTCCAAGGCAATTTCCACAACGTCGCCCGTGGGGCTCAACGGGAGGGCGAAAGGCACGCTGCCCAAGTAGCGGGCAACCCCAACATCCATGCCACGACGAACGTACTGTACAGTGAAGTCACGCGAATTCCAGCTACCAAAGTGCAGTGTGGCGCCGTCCCCAGCCATACGGACAGGTGTGGGATGCAGTTGCGTTCCCGGCGGGATGTGCTTTCTTAGGAAGCAAGGCGAGTGTTTTCTGCACGTTCGGTCCGTAGCCCAAGGCGACCAGACAATGGCCATCAGCCCCGCCCGCGTTCCGCGTCGTACCGAGACCGTCCACATCACCATTCCCGGTGATGTCCGCGCCCCTCTGGATAAGGACGAGGGTGGTAAGGACCAGGTCAGAGAGAACAAGGGTGACTCCCGCGCTCTGCGCCAGATGGGCAGGCGCAACCGTGCCTACCGGCAACTCCTGGGCAGTCTCTACGACGCGATCCTGGTGACGGCGTCCGACGGGCGCATCGTCGATGTCAACGACCGTGCGGTGCAACTCCTCGGGTACAGTCGGAGCGAGTTGTCGGGCATCCATGTGACGCACTTCATCGACGGGGCCGACGAGTCGCTTCTGGAAGGGCTCCGAGACAGCATTCTGGGCGGCGCGTTCACCGTGGTCGAAGCCTGGTGCCTGCGCCAGGATGGCAGCGACTTCGCTGCCGAGATCGCGGCTCACAGCATCAGTCTCACGGACGAGGCGCAGATCTGCTTCATGATCCGGGACATCAGCCGCCGCATCGAGATCGAGCGGGATGTCACGCGCCTGAGCAAGGCCGTGGCCAGCACGAGCGATGCGGTGACGATCTTCGATGCGGCAGGGGAGCCTGTCTACCACAACCCCGCCTGCGAGCAGTTGCTGGCGACGGGTGGCTCCGAGACCCTGCATTTGCGGGAACTGCTGCCTGACGGAGAGCTCCGGGAGATGGTCACCAAGGCAGTTTCGGAAGGCGAAGGCTGGCGCGGCGAGATCGAGGTGCAGGGCCAGGGCGGCGAGCCGACGCCCGTCCTGTTCCGAGCCGACGCCATCGATATGGGGGACGAATCCGTCGGCGCAGTGGCGATCATGACCGACATCACCCAGCGCAGGCAGGACGAACGTCGCCTGCGGGAGACCCTGAGCGAACTGGAGGCGTCCAACGCGGATCTGGCTCAGTTCGCCTACGTGGCTTCCCACGACCTGAAGGAGCCTCTGCGGGGCATTGCCGGCTATCTTCAGTTGATGGAACGTCGTTGGGGGGACCAGTTTGAGGAGGATGCTCTGCAGTACCTGCACAACGCTGTCGAGGGGGCGGAGCGGATGAAGGAGATGATCAACCAGATTCTGGCCTATTCCCGCCTGAACCCCGAAGCGGGCCCGGTTGAGCCGGTGGACAGCGCCGCCATTTTGGCTCAGGTAACGGCGGATCTCAGCCTCCTCATCAAGGAGCGGAGTGCCAAGATCCATGTGGCGGACCTCCCCCGGGTGAAGGCGCCGCCCGCCCGGTTGCAGCAGGTTTTCCAGAACTTGGTCGCCAATGCCCTGAAGTTCTGCGAGGGAACCCCGGAGATTTGGGTGTCTGCCACGGCCAGCAAGGAGGAGGTGGTATTCCGGGTCCGGGACAACGGCATCGGGATCAAGCCAGAGTTGGTCGACCGCGCATTCATGCTGTTCCAGCGACTGCATACGCAAAGCGAGTACGAAGGGACCGGGATTGGCCTGGCCACCTGCCGCAAACTGGTCGAGCAGTGGGGCGGCAAGATCGTCGTGGAATCGTCCGCGCCGGGAGAAGGTGCGGTGTTTGCCTTCTCCGTGCCGACGGGTGACTTTGCCTAGGGGCTGGTACGCAAGAGACGAGGTGACAGATGGCTCGCGAAGCGATGGACGCATACCTGGCGGCCCGCTTGGCGGCGGTTCACGCACCGCTCGTGGTTGGCGTGCCGCCGGCCAACGCATTCCGGGATCTAGTCCAGCTTCCGGACGGTGAGCTGCGTTCCTATGGCAGTCGCGACGAGTGCCGGGTGTATGCGCGGAGCCGGGACTGCGGCCTCTCCTGGGCGGAGTGTCCAGTGCCCGAGGGCGCGATGGGGGCTGCGGTGCGCAGCCCCTGGAGCGGCCAGTGGCTGACTGTCATGACCCATGGCGGGCACGCGCATTTCGCCTGGCGAACGCCCGATCTTGGCGAACGGGGGACGTATGTGCTGCGGGCCAGTGCGCTCGATGGCCCGTGCGAAGCCACTCGGATCACCGGTGTTCTGCTGGGCATGCCCCGACAGCCCCTGGCGCTCAAACACCGCCCGCGCTGGATCACCGCCACCGCCTTCTCGCCTGGCGACAGCCCCAGCGGCTGTTATCAGCCGGTGGTGCTGTATTCCGACGACGATGGGCATTCCTGGGAACAGGTGGTGTTGCCGCCTGCGCCTCCTCACACGATCGGCTGGCCCCATCAGGGGGTCCGCTGGCAGAACGGAGCCGTCGAGCCCACTGTCGTCGAGCTGTCGGACGGTCGGCTCTACATGTTGATGCGGACCTCGCAGGACTGCCACTATCAGGCGTACAGTGAAGATGGGGGCGCATCCTGGTCTGCCCCAGAGCCCTCGCGTTTCTTCGCCACCCTCACCATGCCTACCTTGCAGGCGCTCGCGGACGGGCGTATCCTGGCGTTGTGGTGCAACACCGCCGCTCTGCCGGAGTTCGACCACGAGGCGCAGTTGGAGCTGAACGCCAACGAACGGCAAGGCGGCAGCGAGGACGTCTTCACGAATCGCGATGCGTTCCATGCGGCCATCTCCGACGACGACGGCAAGAGCTGGCGCGGGTTCCGTGAACTGCTGCTGAATGGACGGCGCAACGACGGTGACTTCCGCAGCAGCGGCGGGAATGCGGGTAGCCTGGACAAGAGCATCCATCAAAGCCAAGCCGTGGAGCTACCGGGCGGCAAGGTGCTGGTTTCGGTTGGCCAGCATGCGTTCTGTCGGCGGCTAGTGATCTTCGACCCCAGTTGGTTGCTTGAGGCCGAGCGGAGCGATGATTTCCACCTCGGGCTCAGCGACTGGTCCGTGCACCAGTACCTGAAGAGCATGGCGGGGAACTTCCGAGGCATCGCTGGCCACTGCTCGTTCAACCGCTGCGCCGGCGCCCGTCTGGTGCCGGATCCCGCCGGGACGCCGCGCGAGGTGCTGCATGTTGCCCGCTACCCGGACCCGCGCCTAGTCCTCGAACCGCAGGGAGCCGTCTGGAACTTCCCCGCCAGCCAGGCAGGCGAAGTGTCTCTGGAATTGCGCGTGCCCAGAGGAGGGCAGGGCGTCCGGCTGTGCGTGACCGACCACTGGTTCAACCCAGTCGATCCGGTCGTCGACCAACTCGCTCAAATCGTGGTGTTGGTCGATGGTGTGGGTCGGGTGGCTGGCTCCTCTGCTTTCGCCTTGGACATCTGGCAGGCCCTGTCCCTCCGCTGGGATTGCCAGGCCGAAACCGCCGCCTGGCGGCTCGACGAGAACGAGTGGCAGGAGCTTCCCTACCACCATGCCAGCCAGGATGGGCTCAGCTACCTGCACTTGCAGAGCGCCGCCGAATCCAGCGACCCCATCGGTGTTCTCCTGGCCAGTGTTCGTGCCGCCTCCCCGCTCCTGACGCCTCTTCGGTCCTAGCCTCAGAAATCGAAGAGCAACTGCTCGGGGCCTTCGGGCTCGGCTTTGGGCTTTGGCTGGCGGGTCTTGGCGAGGCGCGGTTTGCCGGCCTCGCCCAGCTCGTTGGCTTCTAGGTTGTCGAGGACCTCGCCGGCACGCTGGATGACGGCGCGGGGCAGACCCGCCAGCCGGGCCACGTGGATGCCGTAGCTCTTGTCCGTGCTGCCGGGCAGGATCTTGCGCAGGAAGATGATCTTCTCGCCGTATTCCCGCACGGCCACGTTGTAGTTCACCACGCCCCGCCGGGTGAGTTGGAGCTCGGTCAGCTCGTGGTAGTGGGTGGCGAAGAGGGTCCGGGCCTTGACGGCCGGCGTATCGTGCAGGTACTCGGCCATGGCCCAAGCCAGGCTGAGCCCGTCGAAGGTGCTGGTGCCACGGCCGATCTCGTCGAGAATGATCAGGCTGTGGCCGGTGGCGTTGTTCAGGATGTTGGCGGCCTCGACCATCTCGACCATGAAGGTGCTCTGGCCGCGCGAGATGTCGTCCGCCGCGCCGACCCGGGTGAAGATCCGGTCGGTCAGGCCGATCACGGCCGTCTCGGCGGGGATGAAGCTGCCCATCTGGGCCATGAGCGTGAGCAGAGCCACCTGGCGGATGTAGGTGGACTTCCCTGCCATGTTCGGGCCAGTGATGATGGCCAGTTGGTTATCGTCGGTGTCGAGCAAGGTGTCGTTCGGGACGAAGCGCTCGTCCTTCAGGTTGGCATCGAGCACGGGGTGACGGCCGTCGCGAATGTCGAGGACTGGCGCCTCGACAACCTGGGGTCGGCGGTAGTCGTGACGATTCGCGGTCTCGGCCAGGGATCCCAGGCTGTCGACGGTGGCCAGCGCCCGGGCGATGCCCTGGATGCGAGCCGTGGCCTTCACGACCTCACCCCGGATCTCCTGGAACAGATCGTACTCCAGGGCCTTGCTCTTCTCTTCGGAGCCCAGGACCTTGTCCTCGATCTCCTTGAGTCCGGGGGTGATGAAGCGTTCGGCGTTGACCAGCGTCTGTTTCCGCATGTAGTCCTCGGGAACTAGGTCAAGGTTGCTGCGGGTGACCTCGATGTAGTAGCCAAAGACCTTGTTGAAGCGGACCTTCAGGGACTTGATGCCGCTGCGTTCCTGCTCCTTGGTCTGGAAGTTCGCGATCCAGTTCTTGCCCTCGGTCGCGGCTTGACGCAGCTCGTCCAGGCCTTCGTGAAAGCCTTCGCGGATCAGATTCCCCTCGCGAACTGTGACCGGGGGTTCGTCGACGATGGCCCGGGCGATGAGCTCGGTCACCTCGGGCAACTTCACCAACTCGTCGCAGAGCCGCGCCATCAGGGGCGCGTTCACATGCTGGAGAATCGCGCGCAGGCCGGGGATCTGCTCCAGGCCGGTGCGGAGCACGACCAGATCCCGGCCATTGGCGCTCCCCACATTCACCCGGACAATGGTCCGCTCCAGATCGCGCACCGTGGCCAGGGCTTCCCGCAGCTCGCTGAGCAGCATGGGTTCGCGCACGAAGGCTTCGACCACGTCGAGACGTTCGTCGATGGCCTGCACATCCCGCAGGGGACGGAGAATCCACTCCCGCAACGAGCGCCCGCCCATGGGGGTGACCGTGTGGTCGAGCACCGAGAGCAAGGTGGCGTTTTTGGCGTCGCGGAAAATGGGCTCCACCAGCTCCAGATTGCGCTGGGAAATGCGGTCCAGCACCAGGCCCTCGTCGGTTTGGTAGGTCTGAATGCTGGTGATATGGGCCGCGTCGCGTCGCAGGTTCGTCTGGGCGTAGTGCAGCATCGCTCCCGCCGCCCCCACGGCCAGGGTCAGCCCCCGGCAGCCGAAGCCGTCCAGCGAGGCGACCTCGAAGTGGCGGCAGAGCCCATCGCGGGCCACCTCCAGGTCGTATTGCCAATCCTCGATCGGGCTCCAGGCCATGCGCGCGGGACCATCCGGGAAGCCTTCCTTCTCCCACTTCTCGTACTGGGCCTGGCCCACCAGACACTCGGCGGGCTGCAAACGATGCAGTTCAGTCTCCAGGCTCGCCAGCCCGGCGATCTCGGTCACTCGGAAATCGCCCGTGCTGAAGTCCAGCAAGCCCACGCCGTAGCGGTCGCGGTGGGTCATGATCGAGACGAGGAAATTGCTCTTGGTGGCCGAAAGCACGTCATCGTCGAGCACCGTCCCCGGGGTGATGACCTGGGTGACCGCGCGCTTGACCAGCCCCTTGGCCAGTTTGGGGTCCTCCATCTGTTCGGCGATGGCGACCTTGGCGCCCTGTTCCAGCAGCCGGGCCACGTAGCCCCGGAGCGCATGATGGGGCACCCCGCACATGGGCACGCCGGCTCGCTGGGTGAGGACCACATCCATCATCGGTGCGGCCCGCTTGGCATCGTCGAAGAACAGCTCGTAGAAGTCGCCCATGCGGAACAGCAGGATCGTGCCTTCGGCGAGATCCCGCTTCGCGTCCATGTACTGGCGCATAGCGGGCGTGAGCTTGGCAGGAGAACTCATGGACATCCAGGATTGACGGGGACTGCAGGCGTAGTCGGGTAATGAACCCCCGACCCCCGCGAAATCAAGGGCGAGTGCCTTCCATTCCCTTCCCGGAAGTCGCCCGATTCGCCCAATCCGAGCGGTTGCGCCGGAGGTCTTGGCCTGCATGTTATGGAGCGTCGTCTACCACAATGCATAGGAGCATTCAGCAATGAGCATTCCCGACGATCTGCGGATTGGTGTCATCGGTGCAGGCGGTCGTGGTCGTCTGGCCCGGCACTCCCACAAGCCCGGCGAGGGCTCCCGCCTGGTGGCTGGGTGCGACATTGTGCCCGCTGCCCTCGAGTCCTTCCGCGAGTTTGCGGGCGACGACGTCTTCACCTGCGAGGACTACCGAGAACTGCTCGACCGCGACGACATCGATGCCGTCTTCGTGACCACCCCCGACTACTGGCACGAGGAGCACGCCCTGGCCGCGCTGGATGCAGGCAAGGCGGTCTATCTTGAGAAGCCCATGACCATCACCATCGATGGGTGCGACCGGGTGTTGCGCAAGGCCCACGAGAAGGGCGTGAAGCTCTATCTCGGGCACAACATGCGCCACATGAGCTTCGTGCAGAAGATGAAAGAGCTGATCGACTCCGGGGCCATCGGCGAAGTCAAGGCGGGCTGGTGCCGGCATTTCGTAGCCTACGGCGGGGACGCCTACTTCAAGGACTGGCACGCCGACCGGAGCAAGGCCACCAGCATGCTCCTCCAGAAGGGCGCGCACGACATCGACGTGCTGCACTGGCTCTGCGGCGGCTACAGCAAGAGGGTGACCGGCTTCGGCAACCTGTCGGTCTACAATCAGATCCAGGACCGCCATGATCCCGCCGAGCGTGGCGACGCGAGCTGGCACTTGGAGAACTGGCCGCCGCTCAGCCAGACCGGCATGAACCCGGTCCTTGATGTCGAAGACCTCAGCATGATCATGATGGACCTCGACAATGGTGTACTGGCCTCATACCAGCAGTGCCACTACTCTCCCGACGGCTGGCGCAACTACACGATCATCGGCACGGAAGGCCGCATCGAGAACTTCGGCGACGCCCCCGGCAACTGCGTCGTCCGCCTCTGGAACAAGCGCTACCACTACAAGCCCGAAGGTGACGTGGAGTTCCCCATCGCCCCCGTGACCGGCGGGCACGGGGGGGCCGACCCGGCCATCGTCGGCGAGTTCGTCCGCTACGTGCGCGAAGGCGGCAGCATCAAAACCAGCCCGGTCGCCGCCCGCAACAGCGTCGCCGCCGGTTGCGCTGGCGCTGCCTCGTTGCGCCAAGGTGGCATGCCCCTCAGCATTCCGCCCCTCGACCCCGAACTGATCCGCTACTTCGAGCAGCATGTGGAATGATGGAATGATGGAATAGTGGAATGATGGAATAGTGGAATGATGGAATGCGGGAGAAGGGACAAGAGGCGGACTCCCTGACCGATCCGACCAATCCGACCGATTCGTCCGATCCCCTTTCTTCCACCATTCCACCATTCCACTACACTACTCCCCCCTCAGGAGACCGTGATCATGATCGTCGATGCCATTGCCCAAGTGAATCGCGAGCGCCTGCGCCGGGATGTGTTTCGCCTCTGCAAGGACCCGTTGCCGTTCCGCAAGGTGAACTACACCATTCCCGGGCACGACCGTTGCACGCTGGACGAGACCGACGACCTGATCGCGGCGGAACTGGAAGCAGTGGGGCTGCCTGTGGTTCGCACGCCCTATCAGGTCCAGGCCTTCCGCTGCGACGAGACGAAACCGCTGCATCATTGGTACTCGGGCGCGAAGCCGGAGGACCCCTTCTACACCGCCTGCAATGTGGAAGCCACCAAGATTGGCGCGGAGCTTCCGGACGAGTTCATCCAGCTGGTTTCGCACAAGGACTCCATGAGCTGGATCGACTCCCCCGGCGCGCACGACAATTGCACCGGTACCGTGGTCAATATGGAGCTGGCGCGCATCCTGGCAGGACTGGAGACGCGCCGGACCGTCCGCATCCTATTCTGCAACGAGGAGCACACGCCCTGGACGAGTCGGTTCCGCGCGGCGGACTCCGCCAAGCAGGGGCACAAGATCATGGCCGTGCTCAATCAGGACTCCATCGCGGGCAAGCCTGACGACATGCGCGAGGCGGGCATTCTGACGCACGCTGCCGCCTATAGCACGGATGAGGGCAAGGAGATCGCCGAACTGGAGGCGCGGCTCAACCTGGAGCTGGG
>JABGQJ010000479.1 GCA_018648945.1 Victivallales bacterium | reverse complement strand
GATGCCGCCATCTTCCTTCCTCACACCAAACGCAGAGAACTCCTCGCCCGAGAGCTCGCCCGCTGCAGCGCCTTGCCAGAAAGACTGGCTCGCGGCAACCGCCGGCTCGACCGGGGCACCGTGGAGCGCCGGGAACTCAGGCGCGCGGGCGATGGCCTTCAGCTCCGGCTTCTGCACGCCAAACCTGTCCATCGGGAAGTTCTTGAAGCCAACCCTGAAAGCCGGGGAGCCCGGTTTCACGCGGTAGTCGCCATTCTCGGGGTCCACGAACATGGGGTCGCCCACGATGGAGTTGGCATCGCAGCCATGCCCGGCGAACTTCGTGCGGTTCGCCTCGCTCAGGAACAGGTTCCGATCCACCTCCTGGCCCCATCTGCCCTTTGGCATGCCACCAGCGGGACGATGGGCGGCCATCCAGATATTGCCGGTCACCACATCCATGCTGTTTCCGTACCACACATGGGGATGCAGGCCATTGTTCACGGCAATGTTGTTCCACACCCGGCGATGGAATCCCTCCCGTAGCTTGAGGCCGCCGCGCAGGAAGAGGTTGTTGTAGATGTCGTAGTTGGACGAGCCATCGTCCAAATCCACGTCCCACCCACGGTCGCAGCGCCAACGGCTATTGCGGATTGTCGTCTTGTCCGCATCCAGCCGGGCCAAGGCCGGCAGTTCCTCCGTCGGCGCGCCCTTCAGTTTCCAGAACCGGTCACGCCCCCACGAGTTGAAGGAACCGTGGTCACCGGTTTCGCGCACCGTGTCAAAGACATCGCAGAACTCGATCGAGTGGCCGCCGAACGTCCCCTCGCTGAGATTGATGCCCGCGCGCCCCACCTCGTAGATCGAGCAGTGGCGGATGGTGATCCGTCGCGACATGGACACCTGCACACCTGTGGCCTGTTTCTCCACGACACTCACGGCATGGATCAGAGAATCCTCGACCGTGCAATCCGCCGGGTAGTCATCCGTCTTCGGCCCTGGGGTCTGGTCGATCTCGGCGTAGTCCTGACGCTGCCCGTACTCGAACAGCGGGTTGCGCACGGAGTTGGGATCGCCGACGAAGCAGATGCCACTCGCACCCGCGCCGTGGATATGTGTGCCACGCACCGCAATGCGCCGGTTGTAGTTGCTGACAAAAACCGCGTTGCCGCCCACCTGGTCAAACTCGCAGTCAGCAATCGCGCAATCCTCCGCGCCCTCGAACACGACCGCCCCGCCCCGGTAGATCGTCCAATCGCTGCGCAGCAGCGGCTCCTTCGTCTCCATGAAGGTGCGCGCGGCGTGGCGGAACACGAGGCCCCGGAACGTCACATGCCGGACTGGCTTCGCCTGGCTTCCCCGAAGCTCGATCAGGTGCCGCAGACGCGCAATCTCGAACGTCGCGCCCGCCGCGTCCTCGCCCTTGACGGGGAAGTAGTAGAGGGTGCGCTTCTTCGCATCGTGGAACCACTCGCCGGGCGCATCCAGCTCCTCGAAGATATTCTCCACGAAGCGATGGGAGCCGTGCATTCCCATCTGGCGATTGTTCTGCCAGCCACCTTCGTAGACGACGGTATTGTCCGGCTTCTTGCCGGTGATCCGGTAGTGGTAGCCACCCCAGTGATTCCTGTGCATGGCGTGGATATACCCGCCTGCGGGGTCGGCCCAACCGGCGGCCCGTTCCGGGCTGAATGCATCGGCTGCAGACCCGTTGTAGGGGTGCGCATCCGGATCATAGTTCGGGTAGCGGGCCATATGTCGACGCCGGCCATCGACGAACAACTGGTCGATTTGCAGCCCAGCCGGGGCCCGGGCCTGCAGGATCCCCTCCCGGTACGGCTTCCAGGCAAGGGAGAGCTTCGAGCCACCGCTGACCACGACCTTCTCGTCCTGGTACGCCGAGTAGGTGATGGGCGCATCCTCAGTGCCGGAATCCGCCTCGGTGAATACCAGCGTCTCCGCGAGGTAGTGCGTGCCTTCGCGCAGGTATACCGTGACCGGCTCCCTTCGCGTATCGCCCTGCCGCCGGACCACGTCCCGCGCCTGCGCGATGGAGCCGAACGGACTCTCGATTGCCCCCGCATTCGAGTCCGAGCCATCGGGATCGACGTAGTATTCGGCGGCTATCACTGGCATCCCCAAAGCTGCGGCAACAAACAGGATTCTCGCTGTCTTTCCCATCCTGACCTACCGGTTGAGCTGTTCTCGGACAGGCGGCATCGGCGAATGACTGTACCTGGCGGCCCGGCAGATAGCCAGCCAGAGTGGACCCAGTGGACAAAGTGGACCCAGTCGAAGAAGTGGACACACGCCGGAAGGGGGAGCTAGTCGGGCACGGGGCCGACTGGTCCACTCTCTCGCTGGCGCTGGCGGGTCCGCACTCGGTACAGGCGCTCGGCGAAGCCGCCCTCTTGCTCGAAGGCCGCCGCCAGTGATTGGACCTGGCGGTCCAACAGATAGCCAGCCACCGTGGCAAGCGTCAGCGCCGCATTGGCGGACAGCTCGGCGTAGAGGGTGTTCTGGGAGGAAGAAGTGGACAGCTTGCCGCTCCCCTCACTTTGTCCACTGCGTCCACTTCCCCCGATCTCCCGTGCGACAGCCTTCACCCAGGCGGCCACTTCGTCGGCAGTCTGCAAACGGGCATCCACCAGCCGCTGACGCAACGGGTGGTTGCGGTCCCAGCAGACGGAACTCCGCTGACGCAAGAAGTCCTCGTAGTCCAGCTTCAACTCTTCGAGGCTGGCGCGAGCCACTTGCGTCAGCCTTAGCTCGGTCTTCTTCGACGTGGCCGCCGCCTCGGAGCCCTCGGCGATATTCTGCACCCCGGAGCGTGCGGCCTACACCATCTGGTCGCGCGTGCGGCTGAAGCGGTCGATGTAGCGCTCGCAAAAGCGAACCGTGATGTCATACGCCAACTGCGCCACCTGGAAGCCGCGCATCTGCCGGTACCCGCCATGCTTGCTCAGAATGCTCTCTCCGCCCATGGGTCCCTCCTAAGGCTCTGTGGGACCATCGTTTCCGCACGATCTACCACAAAGTAGACGCGGCGCGTGAGGATGCCAGGAATCGCCGTGATATCTTCGCCCTCGTGGACGTAGTGAACCCAGTAAACCCAGTAAACCCAGTAAACCAAGTCCCCCCCCCCACTGCGTCCACTTCCCCCACTGCGTCCACTTCCCCCACTGCGTCCACTTCCCCCACTGCGTTGCATCCCGGCCCGGCCAAGGCTATCATGGGTCGCTCTTCGCCACCCGCCTTCCGGAGCCCTACCTTGTCTCGCTGGATCTGTCTCGCCGCCTTTGCTTCCCTGTGTCTGCTTGCGTCGCCCTTCGACGCGGAGACCCGGCGACTCACCGCCGAGCTACAGAACCCCGACGCAGGAACGCGCGCCGGAGCAGCGGAGGCTCTAGGCTATCTGCGCGCAACGATGGTAGCGGAGCGACTGGTGACCGCACTCGGCGACAGCGACACTGGGGTCCGCCGCAACGCGGCCCTCTCCCTCGCCTGGTGCGGACGGCGCAGGCAGATTCCGCCTCTCCTGGATGCCCTGAGCGACCCCGATTGGTCGGTCCGGCAGTCCGCCGCCGTGGCCCTCGCCAATCTCACGGGGCAGGATCTCCCCTTCGATGCGCTGGCAGATACCGGGGAACGCGCGGCACAGGAAACCGCATGGCGGCAGTGGTGGCACCGCCTTCCGGCGAACGGCATCCCGCCAGAGTGTCGCGAGATTCTCAGTGCCCCAACCGTCCGGAATCTCGCCACAGGCTGCGCCGCCACTGCTTCCACCACCTACAAAGGCCCCGTCTCCGCCCTGACCGATCCCAACGACGGCAGCTTCTGGCAGACCAAGAACGTGCCCTGCCCACAATACGCCACCATCGACTTGGGCAAGCGCCGGCGCATTGGCTACGTCGCGGTCTCCCAGTACGACGAGCGGTTCTGCATGACCGACTACGAACTATCGGTCAGCGATGACGGCACGCGCTTCGAGTCGATTCTCCGCAAGCGCAAGCTCTCCCCGGCCACGCTTGGCATTGCCTTCGTACCGCGCGCCGCCCGGTACGTGAGGATCATATCCCACGCCTCCAAATGGGCCACCTACCCGACCACCTGGCGGAGCGTCGAGATCTACGCCAGCAAGCCCAAGCTGGTCGATCCCTTGCCTCGCATCCGCGCGGCCCGGGCCCTCGCCGCTCTGGGCGGGCCGGGCGATTCGCCATTGCTCGTGCAAGCCCTTCAGCCCTACCGCTCGCGCACCCCGACCGAAGCCGAGGAACGGCAGTCCGTGCAAACGGCTCTGCGCGCCCTCGGACGCACTGGCGGGCCGGAAGCTCTCGATACGCTCTGCGCCTTCCTGAAGAGCACCCACTTCGCCCGCTATGCGGCCGATGCCCTGGGCGAACTGGGCGACGCCAAAGCCATCGCCCCCCTGATTGCCGCCTACCCCCTCTATGCACGACCACTCAACCGTTCGGGTGCCCGCCATGTGCCCCGCGACGACGTCCCAAAGCTCGAACCAATCGACCGCATGTACGAAACCCCCTACGCCATCGCAGCCGCGCTCAGCCGACTCGCGGGCAACTCCCACCGTGACCAACTACTGACCATCACCCCGCTGCTGCTGGCCAACATCCCCGGCGACTTCGACGGCATGATGCTGTACGAGCCCGAGGCAGGGCACCGCGTCACGGCTCACCTGATCGAGCTGGCCGGATTGCGCCAAGTCGCCGTCGCCATTGCGCTGCGCGCACTGGGCTGCGAGGGCGCAAGCATGCCTGGGGCACATCCCGAGCTGGTTCCCACAATCCAGAAGCTGGCAGTCGCCGCCCCCGGCGACGTCCCCTACGGGGCCACCTGGCTCTGCGCTCTCGCCCTTCCTGACGAATACACCGCCGAGCTGCGACACCTTCTGCGCCACCCAAATGGCTGGGTCCGCATCAACGCCGCCAAAGCGCTGCTGTTCACGACAGCCCGCGAAGCTCGGCCGGACATTGTATCCCTACTCAAGACGTCGAAGCCGGAAGCAGCATACGGCTACAACGGGAAGTTCCTCTTTCGCACCAAGAGCCAAGGCCAGGACGAATACAATGCGCCCTCCCCCTGCTGGCGGGAGGCCTTTACCCGCTCCCTCGCCGTGCTGGGAACAGAGGAGGATGTCCCCTTGCTCCACAGTCTGCTTGAGGACGACCGCAATGTGCTGGAAGTGCAGACTGCCGCCGCGGAAGCCCTGGCAGGAATCGGTGGCGACGAAGCGATTACGACCCTCCGAAAGGCCGCTCGCGCGCACCCCTTCCACAGCGTGCGCCTGCTGGCCCGCGAACGTTTGACCAACCAGGGAATCCCCTGGGAAGCGCCCATGGCCCGCCCCACGTCGCCAGTTGCAGAAGCAGTTCCCGAGCCTGGTGCAGTCACTGACTTCGTCTTCATTCGCGGCCCCAACGCCATGCCCAATGACTTCCAGATCGACATCTGGCGGCAGACCTATTCCACCACGGACACGGGGCCCACCTACCGGCTGGGCCGCTCACTATGGGTGCTAGAGATCGGCGATCATGGACCGCAGACGCAGTGTCTGGTAGATGCCGGCAAAGGCTGGGTCGCCGACTGCGAGGTCTCCTGGGATGGCACGCGCATCATCTTCGCGCAGCGCGGCGGCGACAGCGACCCCTGGTGGCATCTCTACGAGGTCCGCCCAAACGGCAGCGGCTTCCGGCAACTGACCCGAGGCCCATATCACGACGTGGGCCCCACCTACCTCCCCGATGGTCGTATCGTCTTCTCCACCTCCCGCAGCGGCGCACGGGACGAGTATCACGGCTATCCGGCAACCGGGCTGGCGGTCATGCAGCCCGACGGTAGTGGCATCCACTGCATCGGCTTCAATGTGGGACGAGACGATGAACCTGCCATCATGCCGGACGGGCGCATCGTGTTTGGGCGCCTGGAGCTGTTCTACTCCCGCCTCAAGACCGAGCGGACGCTGCATGCCGTCTTCCCGGACGGCACGGGAGATGTCACCCTCTATGGTCCCGAACGCCGCGAGTTCTGGCGACAGATCACAGCCCAGTCGAAGGAGCGCTGGTGGGCGGAAGTAGCTCCGCGCCATCGCGTCCTG
>JABGQJ010000478.1 GCA_018648945.1 Victivallales bacterium | reverse complement strand
CCAGAGAGCAAGCAACCTGTCGCAGGCAGGTGGCCCGGTGCGGGCATGCAGCCTGGTATGCTCAGGCAGCGTGGTATGCTCAGGCAGTCCACTATCCTCAAGCGGCCTGGCGCGACTAAGCAACCTGGTGCGACTAAGCAACCTGGTGCAGGCAAGGTGGCTCAGTAGCCAGCTCCAGGCGACTTGCACGCTGCCCCGCCCCGGGGTTGGTCAACCGCGGAAGGCGCGAAAGGGAAGCCAGCCGGATTGGGTCCGCAGATTCCTTTCTCGTGCCTTCCGCGGGCGCAACTACCTCACGCGGGGGTCCACTTGGGGGCCATGGTGGGGTGGACTTCGGTCTTCCTCCCGGCCATGAGTCCGGCGACTTCCGCTTCGACGGCGGCGACGCCGGCGGCGGTGTCGTGGACCTCGAAGACGAGCTCGGCGCGAAGCACTTCGTCGGGCTGGAGGGTCGGGATGCGCCCCTGGGCGCGTTCGAACGTCTTGGGATTGGGGTAGTTGGTGCCGGGTTCAAGACCGGTCACGTAGCCCTCGCGTTCGCCAACGGGGTTCTTCCATTGGGTGAAGCAGGGGAGTTCATTGGCGTTCCAGCGGACGACAACGGCCTTGTCGGCCTGGGCGTTCTCGAGCATGGCCAGGGTGTGGCCTGCCGCATTGGTGGCGAGCTCGTGCCAGTAGCATTGCTCGACGAAACCGGCGGTGGGGGCGGGGTAGGTCTCGTAGGTGTCGAGTCCCTCGCAGGCACGGGGGTCGCGGGGGGCGACCTCCAGGCTGGGGGCGACCAGCTTCGCGCCGTCGCAGAGGAAAGGAGCGCCATAGTTGCAGTGGTAAAGCAGGCAGGCTTCACCGGCAACCTGTTTGGCGTTGCGGACTTGATCGACCACTCGGACCCAGTTGCCCTCAAGAGAGGTCTCGATACGGGTGGTGAGCTCAAGCTGCGGGAAGAACAGCATGCCCTCTTCCACCTTGCCTTCGACGACCAGCAACGGACTGCCATCCTCGGCCTGCTCGATGCTGACCGAGACGTAATGGGCCGGGGTGTTGGCGATATTGCCGTGCAGGTAGAGCGAGACCTCGGCAGGATTGCCGTTGTTGTCCGGGACAATGTCGGTACACGGGGGGCCGTTGGAGACCAGACCGCAGCGCACGACCCACTCGTCGAAGCCCTTGACCCAGCCCAGTCCCCCGTTGGTCACGGGATTGACGAACATGGGGTTCACCGGCCCACGTGGCGGGGCCTTCCAGCCAATATCCAGACCATGGAAAGAGCCCTTGTAGAGGCCCATCCCCCGGGTGGGGACAATGGTGAAGGAGAGCGCGCCATTGTCCACCTCGATGATCTCGACGCCTTCGCGCAGACCACCATGCAACTGGCGCTTGCTGATGGACCAATCACCAGCCGGACTGCCCGGAACCGACGCACTGTCCAGCCTGATTTCGTCGACCCAGACATCCTGGTCGACATCGGTCAGAATCCACTTTGCCTGCTCGCTCATGAGACGCTCCTGGGGAATTTCAGGTTTCAGATTTGTGGTTTCAGATTTGCGGTCTGTGATTCGGCGGTCGGGGCACGGGCTGAGGAGAGAACTCAAGCTCGGTCTTCTCTCCTGTCTTCCGTCTTCTCCAATCATCAATCACACATCACCAATCCCCAATGACTACCCTTTCATCCCGGTCAGGGTGACGCCTTGGATGAAGTACTTCTGGGCAAAGAAGAAGATAACGATCACTGGCAGCGTCATCAAGAGGCTGCCAGCCATGGTGAGGGCCGGATTGTTGCCAACCTGGACGGAGAACGCGTAGAGGCCGAAGGCGAGCGGGTAGAGCCGCTGGTCGGCGAGGTAGATGAGCGGCCCCATGAAGTCGTTCCAGGTGCCCATGAAGGTGAAGATGGCGATGGCGGCCAGGCTGGGTTTCATGAGTGGCAACATGAGGTGCCAGTAGATGCGGAAGGTGCCGCAGCCATCGATGCGAGCCGCATCCTCCAGGTCGCGGGGGATGCCCTTCAGGAACTGACGCAGCAGGAAGACGAAGAAGGCGTTGCCAAAGGCGCGCCCCAGCCACAGGGGGGTGAGAGTGTTGTAGGCCCCCACGTATTTCCAGATCAGGAAATGGGGAATCATGGTGACCTGCCCGGGGATCATCAGCGTGGCAAGCATCAGCACGAAACAGAACTCACGCCCCGGCCAGTTCAGGCGAGCGAAGGCGTAGGCGATCAGCGAGCAGGCGAAGACAGTGAGCGTGACGTTCACGAGCACCAGGAAGACACTGACCTGGACGTAGCGCCAGAAAGGGATGTGCTCCAGCACGCGCAGGTAGTTCAGCGCGAATTTGGCACCGACTGCATTCAGATAGGAACTGCGCCGGACAGTGAGGGCAACGCGAATCTTGCCGGGCTCGTTGAAGGCATCGCTGGCCTTCCCGTCCGCGCGGAGGAGAATCCAGGTCTTGATCTTGGTGGAGTTGTCGTCGGGGCCCGGCTTCTGCCAGGTAACCATGCTCCAGTTGGCGTTGGCCAAGGGGAACACCCGTTCGGCGCGGTAGCGGACCCCAGCGGCTTCCAGGGTGAGATCCAACTCGTGCCAGGTGTCGTCGGGTTTGAGGTAGAGCTGAAGGCGCTCCAGTTCGGCAGCATCGAAGCCGAGATCGAAGTCCTGCACGAGGGCGATTTCGTCGCCTTGGCTGTAGTCGTAGGACAGGGCGGCGTAGCGAACGGCTTCCTGGCTGCGATTGGTGAGTTGAACGACCTCGGGAGTCTGGTTCTGGAAGCGTTCGGCCGGGGCGGCATCCACTCCCAACACGCTCTCGGTCAGGGCGGCACTGCGGGCGCGCAGGGGGCCAAAGCAGAGCTGGCGATGCTGACGCTCGAAGAGCTCGCGAATGGTGCGCGTCCCGATGGCGGCGGCACAAGTCTTGAGCACGTCCTCGGTCAGCTTCTCCCAACTCTCGGGAGGGAGGGAGTCGCGCAGTTTGCCGTAGGCCGCGCGGGTGAGCGGGGGAAGCCAGGTCTCGCGGGGCAGTCCGGGCGGGACGATCTCCTGCGCAAGCTCGGCGACGAGATCTCCGAGCGGGGTCGCAAGGTCGGCGGGCACCCCGGGAATGTCGTCCAGATGGCGGGTGTCCAGATAGGGACTCGCCAGCTTGGGATCGGGCATGGTGGGGAATAGGTTCAGACCAGGTTTGAACAGCTCACTGTCCACCTTGGTGCTCGTCGCCGCCATCCAGAGGAACGGCAGGGAGAAGAAGATCGACCCACCCACCAGCAGGGCGTAGATCAGAAAACGGCGGATGGGTTTGGGTCGTGCCATGGTCAATCCGCCTCGTAGTAGACCCAGCGCTTCGAGATCCGAAGCTGGAACACCGTCACCACCAACACGATCAGGAAGAGCACCCAGGCCATGGCCGACGCGTACCCCATATGCCCGTACCGGAAGGCGTAGTTGAAGAGGTGATAGACGTAGAAGAGGGTCGAGTTGTCCGGCCCCCCATTGGTCATGATGAAGGCCTGCCCGAAGATCTGGAACGTGCCGATCAGGCCCATGACGAGGTTGAAGAAGATGTAAGGCGTGAGTTGGGGAAGGGTGATGTGGCGGAACTTCTGCCATGAATTCGCGCCATCCAGGCTGGCGGCTTCGTAGAGCTGCTCGTTGATGCCCTTCAGACCAGCCAACCAGATAATCATGCCGCCGCCCGCACCCCAGAGTCCCATCAAAATCAGCGAGGCCTTGCTCCAGGCCGGCGATTGGAGCCAGAGCGGGCCCTGGATGCCAACGAAGCCGAGCATCCGGTTCAGCAGACCGCCGCTGGGATTGAAGATCCAGATCCACAGGATGCTGGCGGCCACCATGGGCACGATGGCGGGCAGATAGAAGAAGGTCCGCCAGACCGCCATGCCTTTGATCTTCAGGTTCAGCAACATGGCGATGCTGAGGCTGAGCACCATGCCCACAGGCACGCCGATGACCATGAAGAGCGTGTTGTAGAGAGACACCGGGAAGAGACTGTCGTTGGTGAAGAGCCAACGGTAGTTCGCCAGGCCCACGAAGCGGGGCGGGTTGAGGATGTCGTATTCGCAGAAGCTCATCAGCAGGCTGAAGAGCATCGGGCCACCGCCGAAGATGATGAAGCCGATCAGCCACGGGGCGGCGCACAGCCAGCCGCTCTTCCACTGCGAGCGAAAGTAGCCGCCCGAACTGCCTTCGAGTACGCGATCCGCATTCTTGAGCCGGAAAAGACGGGCCAGGCGCTGCCGCCAACCTCGGTGAGTGTCGAGTAGGTACACCACCGTGCCCACCACCAACAACAGCACGACGTAGAAGACGAAAAACCAGCGCCAGCGAATCGGGCTCCCCTTGGGCGGCTCCAACACGCGCTGCAGATCCCGTTGCACGATGGTGGCCGCCGTATCCAGGGCCTCCTGCGGAGTCACCCGCTTATACAGAGCCGCCTCCATGGCGCTGGCATGCTGGTTCCAGAGCAACTGGCCGACCGGAGTGACGGGCCGGAACTTGGCATCGGGCAGCAGCCGGTTGAAGACGCGGCAACCGGCCTTGATTCGCTCGGGGACCATTGCGCTGTTGTAGACATAGTGCTCGAAGAACTCCTGGTTGAGCGCCTTCATCGGCATCTGCCGAGGGAGGAAGAGGCGTCCTTGGGCCTCGGCAATCTCCCGCTCGCTCTCCATCCAGATGGTCATGGCCCGGTCGCTGGTCATGAAGCGGATGAACTCCCAGGCGGCATCCTTCTGCTTGGCGGTGGCGGGGATGGCGTAGGCCCAACCGCCATTCCAGCTGATTGCGGGTTTGCCCGCATCGAGTTCCCGCTTGGGCATGGGCGGTGGGGCCACACCGAAATCCACATTGCGCCCATAGGCGGCAAGGAAGGGCATCTGCCAGGAGCCATCGATCTTCATGGCCACCTTGCCTTGAATGAAGGGATCGAGTTCCCCGCCCTGGAACCCCGCCTGGAACGCGGCGACTTTGGCGTAGCCACCCACCGAGTCGTACACATCGGTCATGTACTGAAGGGCTTCGACGATGCGCGGGTCGTTGATGGTGCAGGTCTTGCCATCCTTGCTCATGAACGCACCGCCATTCATCCAGCCGTACATGTAGAGCCAGGAGTTGCCGAACTGTGGTGCGAAGCCGACCCGGGTCAGGTTTCCTTCCGCGTCGAAGGCACTGAGTTTGACCGCGTACTCTGCCAGTTCCTCCCACGTGCGGGGGGGCTTGGCCTCGCCATCCGCATCCACCAGCCCCGCCTGCTTGAGCAAGTCGCGGTTGTAGATCAGCGCCCGGTCATCGACGCTGGTCGGGATGCCGTAGACCCCGTCCTGATACTTGGCCTCGCCCCAACAGGAGGCGAAGAATCGTTCCGGCGACGGGGTTTCGGGCCGCTGGGCCGCCACATCCCGGTCGATGAACTCATTGAGCGGCGCGAAGGCCCCGCGAGCCGCCCACTCGGCGATGGCGTAGCGGTCGAACCAGATCACGTCCGGAGGCGTACCACCGGCCACACTGATCAGGAATCGCGTGGGATCAGCCACCTGGTTGCGGGCCGCATTCTGACCGGAGACGACCCGATAGACAGGCTTGCTGGGATCGCGTTCGTGCGCTTCCTCGCTCCGCCGCTCGAACTCACGGACCGCGTCCGCCATGGCCCCGCTGATCGGTCCGCCCGGCCCCATGTAGACGATTTCCACCACCGCCTTGCTGGGTGTATCCGTGCGCAACTCGCGGCGCGGGTGCAGGACCCAGAGCAGCCCCACGCCCAAAGCCAGGATGATCGGTAGCCGCCACCGTCTCACAGACGGGCTCCTCATGCTGAGTGACCGGATGATGTCGGGATGGACCGTCGAAAGGTAGGGCGGCGAGCCACGCAGGGCAAATCCGCAGAGACGATCCTGCGGAGGGATTCGGAGATTCGCCCACGACAGGTGGCGGACGGGACAGGAAGCGGGAGGCGCGTCGAACCCGTGCTTGTGTCGCATCCGTCCCCCAAACCGGGAACGTGCCAACCGACGGCAGGCACGGGCACACTCGCGGCGCTACATTCCGGAGTAGGGAATTCCCCCCTGCATCCCAAGCCTGGATTACTCAT
>JABGQJ010000477.1 GCA_018648945.1 Victivallales bacterium | reverse complement strand
CATATTCGTCAGGGTCAGGCTTCTCGGATGGTGAAGCCTGGGCACAACTGGCGGGTGTTGCGGGGCCTGACAGTGCTACTTCCTGAGGAGAATCCGTGTCTCGCCTTTGCCCATGGTGACGGTGTAGCGGTCGATGCCGCTGGCAACTCGGTGGCCGGTGAAGATGTCGGTCAGGTCCACCTTGCGGCGGAATCGCAAGGTCTTCTCGCCCGTTGTGAGGGCGCTGACCGCAATATAGCCGCTGGAGCCACTGATCGAGTCGTTGGTGTCGCAGTAGATGTGGGCGTTGCTCTCTTTGGTCAAGGCCCGGAACATCTCGGGGCCAAAGCGCACGCCACAAAAGAGGACGGATCTCCAGCCGTCCATCTTCTTTGCGGCCATGCCGATGCGGTCGGAGTTCAAGTAGGTGGCAAGTTGGCGGATGCCGGGTTGCTCCTTCGCCACCGCAAACATGGTGGGAAGCGATTCCTTGACTCCGAACTCGTGTCCGATGGGCACGCCCGGTAGCGCCTGGGTGAGAGTGAAGCGGGCAGGCAGCGGTTCGGCAATTCGTCCGACAGTGATGCCGGTTAGTCGCTGGATGTTCGCTGCTGCCGCTTTCTCCCCATCCACATAGCCGGGAGCGTAGAACCACACGGCCGTCATGCCGCCTGCTGCGAGGATCCTGTGCAGTGCTTCGCGCTGTCGTTCGTCGATCTTGTATGCGTTCATGAAGAACACCACCTTCGTCTCGCTCGGCAGCTTGCCCGCGCAGACGTCCGAGAGCAGATAGCGGGCGAAAGGTGTCCCCATCTTGCCGAAGTCGTGGGACATCTTGGAGGAGTGGATGGAGACTTCGTTGGAGCAACGCATGTACAGCGGGCTCTCGTCGTCGAACACGACCGCCACTTCGGGGCGGAACGGGACTAGCGGGAAGGTCTTCCGGATCTTGCGCATGGACTCAAAGAGGTCGAACAGTTCGGGTTGCGCCATATACCCCGAGCCGAAGTCGAACCACCAGCGGCCGATGCCACGCTGGAGCGTCTGGGCGAAGAGCCGCGTGTAGACCGCCTTGGTCTCGGTCATGTTCTTGGTCTTGCCGAAGTGGTTGAAGGGGGCCAGGTGGGTGCGGGTGTCGTCCTCGATGAAATACATCTTGCCATTGGCCCCGACGGAGTCCTGCATGTTGCCGGTGAGCCCAATGCCGCCGTATTGGCGGTCCACATAGCCGTATGGGTTGCAGACGATGTCCAGATGAGGGGAGGCAAGCACGCGTCGCAGTCCCAGGCCGCCACCTTGGGAAGCGCCCAGCGGGTAGTGCCCGCTCTGCGGACTCGGGAAGAATGCGAGGGTCAGTTTCCTGCCCCCCGTCTCCTCCTTGACGATCCGGGAGGACTCGATGACCACATCGGTCAGCGGCCGCTGGAAGTAGGTCATGAAGTCGATCACGAACCGCTGCTTCACCGGGTCGCGGAACGTGCCCAGATCCCCAGCAACGCGTTCCTGCATGGTTGGCACCTGGATCGCAGCGAAGGAGTCGAAGCGCTTGCCCCACGCCTTGTTGGCTTCGTCGATGGTGCCGTATCTTCCCTTGGCATAGGCAATGAAGCCCTGTCGAAACGGCTCGGAGAAACCGACCATGACCGGGGTTACCCGGTCCCAAGCGAGGGGAAAGAAGTTCTCCCCCGCGCTTTGGCAACCGGGGTGGTAGCCCAGGATGTGCTCCCCGTACTTCGCCTCCAAATGCCGGACCTGCATGCGCAGGGCGTGGTAGTAGTCCTTCTGCCATTGCTGGGAAGTGGGAGTGACGTATTTCTGGACGCTCTTCCGGCGACGCTCCGGCATCTCGCCTCTGCCGGGGGCCACCCGAAATTTCTCGCGCTCTGACAGGTACTTGTCCAGCCACCACTTGGGCGGTTGGCCGATGAGGCGAGGAATGGTCAGCACCTGCGGGTCTAGCTCGATATGCCGGCCCATGATCCGGTCGAGCTCGGCATAGTTGGCTGGCTCGCCGTCTTTGGGCCAGACCACAGGCATGACCACGGTTGTCAGGTGGAACCCATGCGCCTCTGCGAGCTTGATCAGTTCCGCCGATGGATCGACGCCCTTGCCCATCACATTTGGGAAGGACCGCCAACGGGTCAGCAGCGTGTGGTAGATCAGCTGCGGCACGCGCCGCTGCCCGTTGATGACCAGGACCGGAACCCCGTTCTCCTCGGCAATGCTGGCTTGCAGAGGCCCCGCCGACCGCGCGGCGAGGGCGAGCAGGAAGAGGCCAAGGGCGATGTGGGTTGGTCTGCGCATGGGCATCCTGAAGTCGTTTTGGGGCCTAGGCCGTGTGCGAGGATTGCTCCCGACGAGACCTTGCTGAATCGCCTGATCCGCTGGCCCTCGCTGCCGTCAAGCAGATGCACTATAGCTGTCCCACAGGTGAGTCCAACAAGCTCCCGGCCGCTGGCAATCTGGCGCCGGGCGGGGTAGGCTGGCTGGGACACGCGACACACTGCTTCGGAGAGACTTTCATGGTTGGTCACAGAATCGTCCTCGTCTCCCTTGCTCTGATTGCCGTCTCAGTTGCCTCTGCGGGTGAGGTCTGGGGCGAGAACCAAGGCGTCCTGCGGGTGACGGCCACCCGGCATGGGACGTTGGAAGGGCGGGCGCGGGCGATCGAGCCGGTGTCGGACAAGCAGCCGCTGGAACTGGGGTTTCGGTTCCGGTCGGTTGGTGGTCACTCCTATGCCGCGCTGCTGTTCGTGGGGGTGCGTGGCTCGGGCGGGGATTTCAAGACCAACGCGGCGGGGCTGATCCTGCATCGGCACGGGCCGGCGCATGGGTTTCTGGCCACCGCAACGGTGGCCGATGCGGAGGGCGTCTTGCACCGAGGAAAGCCGGTTCGGCTGGCCTACGACGAAGTCTACGACGTGACCTGCGTCTATGCGCCGGGAGGCCGGGAAGTACGGCTGTCGATCCGGACCATGGCGCCTGGGAAGCTGGTTGGCGAATCGGTGCTGGCCGTGCCGGCGGGGGTGGGCTGGAATGCCGACCAGTTGGCGGTGTGGAACTATGCGGATGGACAGCCTAAGGTGGTAAACAGCAGTCGGCTGACGGTGTTGGTCGATCAGCTCAAACTCAATGGTCTTGGGCCATTCACCTTCGACAAAGGAGTGGAGGACATGCCATTACACATGGGTGACGGCGATGCGGCCTGGGCACAGGCCCCACAGGAACCGGTATTCCGACAGATGACGGCACCGCAAGATTGCTCGGCGGGCCAGGATTGCCGGGTCGAGGTGGCGGTGCGCCCTGGACTCGTGGGACCGGTGGAGTTCGCGCTGAAGACGTACGCTGGCGTTGAACTGGCCAAGCAGACTTCCCAGCTTCGTGACGGTACGGCGACTGCGACATTCCCGGCTGCGGTTCTGGATGCCTTGCCACGCGAGGAGATCGTGGCGGTCGCCCGAGTGGTCGGCAAGGAGGAGGTGTGCGGTCGTGCGGTGGTCCTGCATGGACGGGTCTTCCGCAACGTGACTCGCGAGCCCGAAGGCATGTTGCCGGGGGACGAGATTGTCATTGAGGATATGGGGCGTTTCGGCCCGGCCAAGGTGGTTGCCGACACCTCGCGGAAGGGCATGTGGTGGCGGCGGCGCTATCAGATTGGGGACACGCCCGGTGAGATGCTCTGCGTGGAGGAGCACGACCGAGCGGATCCGGGGAGTTGCCTTGCCCCAGGCATTTCCCTGCCGCTTTTCCTCACTGGTTGGTACGAGGTTTGGGTGCGGACGTATCGCCCGGCGGCAGGGGGCGGCATCGATGTCCGCTTGTCCGACGAGCCCTACTTCCACCATCTCGATCCCCAGGAAGTGCGTTCCGCGCCGGGCGACAAGGCCCCGCGCTTGGTGGACATGCGGTTCCGCGCCTGTGACCTGACCGGGCGGGCGTTGGAGTTCCAGCAGCCATTCGGGACGTTCGAGAGCGAGAACAAGCTCTGCAATGCCGCGGTCGCCGGGGTGCGGTTGGTCAAGCTGTCGCCGGCCCAGGTTGCGCGTTTGCAGGCGGAATCCGCCGATCCCGCGAACCGAGTGACCGGGTTCGACAACGATGGCTACTCCTACTTCTGGAAATGGGGTAGGCATGACCCGGCCATCATCGCCCGTCTGTTGGAGCCGCTGCGCACGCCGAGCGCGGCCTTCCTGAACGTCTCGCTGGGGGGAGTTGGCGGGCTGAGCATTCCCACTCCCTACACCGACCTGTTCCAGCTTCGCGGGCACGTGCGAGACGGCGACTTCCGGGCCAATGAGTTCTTCCGCTGGTGCGCAGAGAACGAGGTGAATCTGGTGAATGTGCTGGCCAGCCGGGCGCACGAGCTGAATCTGAAGCTCTTCGTTGCGACCATGATGGAACGCTCCTACTCGCCCGATTCCTACATGAAGTCCCACCCCGACTGGCGGGTCACCCGTGGTCGCGGCACGTGGAACTACGCCAAGCCCGAGGTCCGCGCCTACCAGGTGCGCAAGATCGCCTGGATCTGTGCCAATCACGAGATCGACGGGTTCATTGTGGACTTCACCCGCTACGGGCACTACTTCAACGAGGATGAGCCTGAGAAGTTCATGCACATGAACACCTTCGTGCGGGAACTGCGGCGTGCCATCGATCAGGTCAATGCCAAGAAGGCCCGCCCGGTGGCCCTGTGTGCCAGCTTTGGCGACGAGTGCTGGTTCCTGCGCAACTGGGGCACAGGCAAGCTTGACGAGCAGGGATTGGACATCGGGACATGGCTGGAGGAGGGCATATTCGACATTCTGATGCCCGAAGGCAAGACGTGCCTGGACTTCGTCAAACAGGCGGCCGGGAGTCGGACCAAGGTCTGGCCAAGGAAGGTCTCTGGCGTGACTCTGGCCACCGACGAGAAGGTGGGTGCCTTGAGCCCGAAGGAGATCGAGCAGCAGGTCGATGGGGCCTTCAAGGCCGGCGCACCTGGCATCTTCTTCTTCAACCACACGCCGTGGAACACTCTCGGCCGGGTGGGCATCCGTGGAGAATTGCCGCTGCGCGCATCCACGGAGAGTGCCTACGGGGTGCGGCTCGGCGAGCAGATCGTCTTTGCGGAGTGGCTGCCTTCCCTGCAGGCAAAGCAGAAGCAGATGGCGGCACTGCCGCCGGTCTCGGTTCCCTGCGTGGCTGGCAAAGCCGACACGACGTTCGCGTTCACGCTCCGCAACACGTTTGACCAGCCGGTGACCGCCCGCGTGCGCTGGCTGGCTGACCAGTTGACGGTCAAGCCGGCGACAGCCACACATGAACTCGCTCCCGGCGCGGCGATTGAGGTCGTGCAGCACGTCGTCGGACCGGCCACGGACAAGGTCGCTGCGGACATCGTCTTCGAGGCGGGTGGCATTGCGGTCTTCCGACACCGGATGCCAATCCGGCTAGTCCCCGAGACGACGGCTGGCACAGCCTTTGCCGTGGGGGCAGAGAGCACGGTCAAGGTCTCCCGCGACGAGCAGAATCTCACCGTCGTCTTCGCGGTCCCGTTCGCTCCCCCCGAGCAGGCGGAACCGGTGCCGACGGAGAGCTGGCGCGCGCTCAGCGAGCGTCCGCGTGTCCAGCTGGATTTGGACGTTGGTGCCGACGAGCGGGTGACCTTCCGCTTCTTGGCGGACGGCCATGGCAGCCGCTACGAATCCCGTTCGGCCTTCGACTCCTTCCTGGGCAGGCACCAGCACAAGCCAGGCTGGGACGGGGCCTGGGAGCGCCGGATTGAGGCCACCCCGACCGGGAGCGAGATCACCCTCACGATCCCGCTTGCCACCCTTGGCAAAAGCGCCGGGGCCCGAAGCCTCTGGCGCGCGCGGTTTGCGGTGCACATTCCCGGCGCTGAATTTAGCCACTGGCCCCCGACACGGAGTGGTGTTCCCGCCGACTTTGGGCGTCTCGTGTTCCGCTAGTCTGAATTGTCCACGCGAATCTACTGCGAACCCGGATTGCACTGCGTCGCCACGTCCGGAATCCCCTGCGCACCGGGGCCCGGCGCGCCTACCTGGTTCTCGCGTATGCCAGATGGGTAGGTTCGCCGGGCCCCGGTGGACGGGTCGCGGGCGAGGTCGCGCGGTCTGGGGCG
>JABGQJ010000476.1 GCA_018648945.1 Victivallales bacterium | reverse complement strand
CAACTCAAGGAAATCCACGACGTCGTCAAAGCCGAGTGTCCCGATATCCCCACCGCCTATGCCCAACACTGGGGCGAGAAGTGGTGGGATTACATCCCGTCTGTCGACATCGTCATGCCCGATTTCTACCCGGTGCGCAATCAGGAGTTCCCCGAGGGCAAGAAACTGGCGTTGATGACCGAGTTCTTCGGCAATGTGGCCAAGACGGGCGAGCGCTCCATGCCCATCGTGCAGTGCTTCGGGTTCCCCCGCCTGCCGAACACGGCCGAGGTCCGCTACATGCTGTTCAGTTCGCTGACGCAGGGCATCGAGGGCATGGCCTTCTGGTCCTACTGGTACGGGCGCTTCCGACCGTTCAAGGTCCCCGGCAAGGATGGCAAGCCTACGCTGGGGCAGCTCGACAAGCAGTACATGAAGAAGGTCTACAGCCCCGTCCTGCTTGAGCTCAAAGCGTTCGTGGCCGACGTCATGCCCGCCGCCAAGGCAGAATACGTGAAGGGTGCCAAGAACTGGTTGCTGGACGACAAGAAGGTGGTGCATGCTCTCTGGCAACGCGAAGGCACTACCTACGCCGTGGTAATCAGCAACCAAGCTGAAGAGCGCAATCTGGACATCCCCTTCGACTGCGGTCTCCCCAGCGCTGCCTTGACGCCGTTGGGCTCGACCCGCAAGAGCACGGCCGCGATCCGCGGCGGGCATCTGGTGATCCCTGGCATGAAGCCGTGGGAAGTGTTCGTCTGGAAACTCGTCCCCGGGGAGTAGAGCCACCCGCCATGTTTGTCCCACCCCCCGAATTCGTGGTCTGGGAAACGCCCCACTGGCTGGTGAATCAGCGCTGCAATGCCGCGCTGCCGGGCTACCTGATGGTCGGGGCCAAGGATCCAGCGGCGGCGGACCTTGCCGACCTCTGCCCGGCGGCATTGGCCGAGCTTGGGATGGTGTTGCAGCGAACGCAGCAAGCTATCCGTGACGTGCTGCGGCCGCTGCATCTCTACACCTGCCGCTTTGGCCACGAGGCGGGGCACACGATCCACTTCCATATCATCCCCGTCTGCGAGTGGGTTGCCGAGGCGTATGGCCGAGACGCACGGTATCGTCAGCTCCAGCAGTTCTACGCCCACCCGCTGGACGGCGCTTCGGTTGGGGCCACTGATTTCGACGGGGCGGACATGACCCTCTTCATCTGTCGCGAGTTTGCCGAGAGCAAAACGCCCCCGCCAGTCGTAGGGCCATCCGTGGCGCAGGTCATCCAGTGCCTTCGGGACCAACTGGCGGATGCGCCCCCGGCCCAGCCGTGAGCGCCTTGTGTGGCGTTGCCATTGCCCGTATGATAGATATGTAGGCCATCCACATAGAGGCCTGCTGGGTCTGCGGCAGGCTACAGCATGCAGAACGGGGGGAACGGCAATGGCGCTGAAGGCGAGATTGGGGTTGGTACTGCTGAGCGCCGTGGTGTTGGTGGTCTGCTTCCCCCCCTTCGGGGCATGGCCTCTGGTGGTGATGGGGCTAGTGCCGCTGCTCTTGGCCATGCGTGGCGCGACCTGGCGGCAGGCATTCTGCCTGGGGTTGCTCCACGGGCTGTTGCTGTACGCGGGGACACTGCATTGGTTGCGCGGCATCTTCGCCATCGCGACGCTGCCTCTGTTCTGCATCCTGGCGCTCTTCACGGCCGCCTTCTGCGTGCTCCTGAGAACGGTGAATCGGCGGGGGTGGCCGCCCTATCTTGCGGTCCTGCTGACGGCCACGCTATGGACTGGGCTGGAGTTCTACCGGTGCGAGGTCTTCCTACTCCGTTTCCCGTGGATCAGCATGGGGTCCGCCATACCCCCGACGTATCTCCTGCCACTGGTCGGCGTATACGGCACGACATTCCTGATTGTCCTGGCCTCGGCAGGGCTTTTCTACCGTGAGACCTGGCGGGTGGCAGCGGGACTGGGAATCGCGCTTCTGGCCCTCGGTGTCGTGCACCCAAGGCCCGTGGAACTGGCGGCGGGTGAAGGCCTTGCCGTCACGGTTGTGCAGAGCGAGGAGGGATTCCTCGACAGCTATGCGGAGCTGACTAGATCGGAACAACAGAACCACCCCGATCTTGTGCTCTGGCCGGAATACTCATTGCCCTACGACGTGCGCCAGAGGCCATGGGACATGGATCGGCTCAAGACCCTCTGCGGGGAGTTGGATGCCGTGCTGGTCCTCGGCACGCAGACGGTGATCGGCCCCGGCACCAAGGAGTGGCGCAATACGGCGCTGACCATGGCTGCCGACGGTGTGCTTGGCGAGTACTACAAGGCCCGCCCCGTCCATTTCTTCAACGACGGGATCGCGGGCACGACGTTCGCTCCCATCCAGACCCGGTGCGGAGCCATCGGCACGCCAGTCTGCTTCGATTGCGACAATGCCACCGTGGTCCGGGACATGACCATGCGCGGGGCCGAGTGGTTCGCTGTACCCATCTTCGACGCGCAGGACTGGGGGGCAACCCAACACCTGCAGCACGGGGCGCTGTTCCGGCTCCGGGCCGCCGAGAACGGTCGCTGGTTCGCCTGCGCCGCCAGCTCCGGCGTCTCCCAAGTGATCGACCCCCACGGCCAGGTCCACGCCAGCCTGCCCCTGATGGCACCTGGTGCCTTCACCTCTCGCGTTGGTCGTCGCACCGATTTCACGATCTACAGCCGGGTTGGTTGGCTGCTGCCCTGGTGCGCCTTGCTGTGTGCCGTGGGCTATAGCTTCTTCGCCGCCGCAGTCGCCCTACGAAAGCGGAACCTGCCACAGACTGCTTCGTGATGGGCTACTCCACCTCGATCGTGCACTTCAGCGGGTATTCATGGGTCTTGGCGAGCTCGGTCACCACGTGCATCTTGGTCTCGGCCACCTCGTGCGGATAGATGCCTGCCACACCGAGGCCGCGCTTGTGAACGGCCAGCATGATCTGCACGGCCTGAAGCTCCTCCTTGCGGAAGACCTCGCGCAGGACCATGATCACGAAATCCATCGGTGTGTAGTCGTCGTTATGCAGGAGGACCCGGAACATGGGCGGATGCTCTGTGCGAGTATCCGTCTTGGTAAGAGTCAGTTCCTGTCCATGGTGTTCGGTCTGGTCCGACAAAGGCAATCACTCCAGTCCATTTGGCCCGAAACGGGCTATCCATGTACACGCCGTCCACCCACCCAGGTGGCAACAGGCTCGAAGTCCTCTCCCCAGAGCACGAGATCCGCATCGGCACCGACTTGGAGAACCCCCTTGGCCGGCAGACCCAGCAAGCGGGCCGGATTCCGCGTGCCCAGAGCCCAGAGCTGTTCGGACAGGAACTCGTCCGCGAACCAGGCATGCAGATTGGCCATACCGCGATTCATCGTCAGGGACGACCCGGCCAGCGAGCCCTCGTACTTGTGCGGGGGAATGATGCGCGCACCGTTGTCGGGGTGCACGTCGATGCGGAACCCCCAAGGCGTGTCGTATTTGCCGGCGGGAAGCCCTGCACCGATATTCGAGTCGGTGATCAGGAGCACGTTCTCCCACCCCTTGCAGACCAGGCCCATCTTCACAACCGTCGGCTCCACATGCACCCCATCGCAGATGAAGTCCAGCGTCGCGCGACGGTCCGCCATCATCGCTTCCACACAACCTGCGGGGCGCTTGCCAAGATCCGTTTCCGGCGGGGCATAGAACACGTCGTAGAAATGCGTGGCGTGCCGCGCGCCTGCATCCAGGGCACGTTGCGTATCCTCAAGCCCGGCCAGAGTGTGGGTAATGAAGGGAACGATCCCCTCGGCGACCAACAGCTCGATCACCGGCACAATTCCCGACACCTCGGGACTGAGGGACATGATGGCCACTCGGCCAGCGCCCGCTGCCACGACGTCGCGGACAAACCCCAGATCGGTGGGCACGATATCGCAACCAGCTCCCGTATGCCCCATGAACGGCCCTTCCAGATGGAGACCCGGCATGGCCGCATCCGTCACCTTGGACAACACGCCCGCCATCTGCGCGACGAATTCCACGAAGGCATCTCCGCCCCGCCCGATCAGCGTAGGGAAGGCGCAGGTGCACCCGTAGGAGCCAAGCTTGCTCGACGCCGCCAGCAACTCCTCCGGACCGGCATCATAGCGGTAGTGCTCGATGCCATGGGTATGCACATCGATCAGGCCCGGGGTCAGCAACGCGCCCCGTGCATCCAACACCTCATCGGGCTCGGCATTGGCCGGACCCAAATCGCCGACGGCGGTGATGCGTCCGTCCCGCACCGCCAACGAGCCACCCTCGATTCCCACGCCTGGGCGAACCAGCTGGGCGTTCTTGATCAGCAGTGTTTCGGCAGCCATCCGACAACCCCTTTGCGCACAGTTTCGCATTCACCAAACCAGAAAGGCGGGAACCCGCCTCGAATCCTAGCCCCTCGTCGGAGCGGGCGCAAGACGCCCCTGCCCACTCGTCAGAGTTCCGCAGCGTATTCGCCAATCCGCGCGACCGTTAGCGGCGACGTCTCGAAGGGCAGCGCACCGGTCCCCAAGCAGGTGTTCGGTCGTCCTTGGACCACCCCGGCGATCCGGTCCACTTCCGCCTGCACCGCCGGCCAATCCCCGCGCGCCGTGATCTCGGGTGCCATGTTGATCCGTACGGTCACCTCCGGATGCGCGCGCATCGTCTCCATAAACGCCGCCTGATCCGTCTCGCCCGGGGCCGGGCAAATCACGTATCGCGTGCCCGTGCTCAGCAGGTCATCAAGGATTGGCATGGTGTCGCCCCCCATGATACAGGGCACCGGCACTCCCATGATCTCGCTCGCCTGCTGCAACAACCAATGCAGCGGGGGCAAGGCAACGCCACGGAACATCTCTGGCGACAGCAGCGGCGGCGTGGCTGCCGACTCGAAAAACGCGATGCCCAGCCCGGCCTCCCGAACCATGCGGCAGAACCCCGCCTGGCCGACCGCCAGATGCATCAGCGCTGCACGGGTCATTTCCGGTTCCATGAAGGCCGCGATGAGCAGGGAGTCGAAGCCCACCAGGTTGATCGCCACGGAGAACGGCCCCGCCACCGGCACGCGCACATCCGCCTCGGGCAACGCGTCCCTAAGCCTCTGCGCCACCGCCAGGACCATCGGCAACCGCCCTGCCTCGCGCGGGAACGGAGCCAAGGTGTTCAGTTCGCTCACCTCGCCCAGCATATGCTCCGTGATCGCGGGAATCCCGTTTCCCTCCGGTTCCATCACCACGGCGCCGTAGGCCTCGGCCTCCAGGTTGTAGATGTCCACGCCAACCACGATCGGGCTGTGCCCATACCGCCGATATGCCGTCGACTGAGCCTGGAACAAGAGATCACCGTTCCGCGACACGTCCCATGGCCGCCGGTCGATCAAGGCCGCACAGTGCTCGTATATCGCTGGTGAGAATTGCATCGTCGTGTCCGTATCTGCCTGTGGTCTGCCTCACCCTAGCCGCGCCTCGGCCATCGGCAAGCCCGCAAGTTGCGGTTCCTCCCTTGATCTGTCACCGTCCACCCGCCAAACTACCCGTCGGTACCCGCGCCCGCTCAACAGGAGTCCCCCGTGACCATCCCGATCCGCCCGTTCCTTCTCTCTGCCCTCTTCATATCGCTCGTCGGCCGGGCTCAGGAGGCAACCACCCTCCCCAGTTGGGGTTTCGACAACGATGCCGAAGGCTGGCGCGCCGCACGCCATCTCGGCGACCTGAAAGTCCGCGACGGCATCCTGCATGGGCGCACCAACGGGCACGATCCCCAACTCATCAGTCCCCTCTTCGAACTGAAGGCCAATGCCTACCAGGAAGTGGTGGCACGCGTCCGCTTCAGCCAAGCCGGCAAGGCTGCAGTCTTCTACAGCAACACCACCAAGGGCAAGTACGACGGCTTCTCCGGCAAGAAGGTGATCGAGATACCGGTGCAGGGCGGGGCCTGGGAGACCATCCGCTGCCGTCCCTTCTGGCAAGCCGAGAAGCAGATCGTCCATGTGCGCTTCGACCCGCCTCCCAACGCCGACGTGGAGATCGACTGGATCCGGATCGAAGAACCCATCCCCGCTGGCCAAGCGATCACCCAGACCCGTTTCGATATCGACCCCGGCAAGGGCTGGAAGCAGGCCCC
>JABGQJ010000475.1 GCA_018648945.1 Victivallales bacterium | reverse complement strand
TCCTCGGCGCACCCGGCACGAGCGACCAGACTGCCGGCGAGATCTTCGTCGGTGGCGGCGGCTACAGCATCAAGGTCGGCTCCGCGTTCTACTTCGACCCCGACACGCTCCGTTACGTCCTGCTCGGCGATGAGAGCCCGATTCTCGCCCGCCGCGGCTTCTGGCTGTTCAGCTACTGGGGCGGGGAAAGCCAGGGCTTCGTCGCCAGGTCCGGCATCGCGGTCCGCGACTGGTTGCAGGAGATCCCCTTCGGCAAGTGGGTTCTCTACTCCCCCCCCGGCAAGATCATCATGGGCGACATGGCAGGCCTTAGCATCCAAGCCTGGGACGCGCAGGCACAGGCCTACCGGCTCCTTGGCACCGGCGACACCATCGAGCCCCCAAACGGGTACTGGGTCTACCGAACCGTGGAAGATTGAGGCGATACGCATGCTGAACAACCGCCAACTCCGCTTCCCCTTCGCCTGCCTTCTCCTGGTCGCGGCATTGCTTCGCGGCGATCCGCTTGCGGAGGGAATCGCACACTGGGAAGCAGGCCGCCACGAGCAGGCCGCCAAAGTCCTCAAGAAAGCCTTCCGCGACGACCCAAACAGCTCTGACGCCTGCACCTACCTCGGGCTCGCCACCGCCAGCATGGGCGATCACGAGATGGCAATCGTCATGTTCCAGAACGCCCTGCTCATCGACCCCACGCTTGGGCGGGCACGCCTCGAACTCGCCCAGAGCTACTTCGCCCTGGGGCTCTTCGCCTCGGCGGAAGAGGAGTTCCGGACCGTGTTGGCCGATGGCGCAGCCGATGGCAAGGTCCGTGAGAACATCGAGGGATTCCTCCAAGCCATTGACGAGAAGCGCGCCAAGCGCGACCGGGTCTTCCTGCAGAACTACGTGATCCGGCTCGAACTGGCCCGCGACTCCAATGCGCGCGTCAGCCCCACCGGAAGCGTCTACTTTGACGTGGAAATACCGGGACTTGACGGCGCGCTTGAGGTACCCATCGAGCGGGATGGCTACCTGGCGTTCTGGGCTGCCGCCAACTACGAGTACCGTCTCCGGAACTCCAAGCTGGCCTGGCAGGCCCGGGTCGATGCCGGCAACGTCGCCTACGCCGACCAGAAGGATCTGGACATTCAGGTCCTTGGCGCCCGCATCGGCCCCGCCTTGCGGCTGGCTGACAATGGCGCGGCGGGAATCATGCTCAGGGGCCTCTACATGGACAAGGACTACGAGGACTACCTGCGCGGCTGGGGGGGGCTCGTCTGGACTGCCTGGAGGCTCCCACGCAACGCCACCATCCGCGCCGAAGCCGAACTCATGCAACGGGACTTCACCCAGAGCGATGACGATGGCAGTGACGGCACCTACGGCCATGTCCGCCTGGTCCCGGCCATTCTTTTGGGGGACAACCTGGTATCGGGTTTGCTGAGCTATGGGTTCGCCAACACCGATAATGCGGACGAGTCCTACGACCGCCTCGCCGCCGCGCTGCGCCTCCGCCGCCCACTGCTCCGCCGCTGGAAACTGCATGGCGAGGTCTTCGCCTCCGTCCGGAAGACGCTGTACGACAGTCCTGGGGTCTATTCCCCTTCCCGGCGGCGGGATACGGAGTACGCCCTGGGCACGTCCATCGAGCGGATCTTCACTACCTCATGGTTGAGCGTGGAGACCTGGCGTGTCGGTCTCTTCTACGAATACACCAAATCCCTGTCGAATCTGGATCTCTACGACTATGACCGACACCTCACGGGGCTCCGTGCCACCGTCGTCTTCTAAGCTGCGACCGGAGACTATTCCGGAGGATTCCACGCATGATCTCTCGACCACATCCCCTCGCCTTCCTCGCTTTCCTCCTGGCCTTTGCGGCCTTGGGTGCGGCTCCCCAGCGTGCCGGCCTCATCACCGCCTTGCGGGGCGACGTCTCCATCATCCGCCCCGGCAAGAAGCCCAGAAAACCGCAGATCAAGGAGGACATCTTCGAGGGCGACACCCTCAAGACCGGTGCGCGCGGACGACTCCAGGTCTGCTTCGAAGACGACTCCATCGTCAGCATCGGGCGCAAAGCCGAGCTGGTAATCACCAAGTACCTCTATGACCCCAGCGCCAAGAAAGGCGCCATGAAAATCAACATCAAGGAAGGCTTCTTCCGCGTGCTTGGTGGCGCAGTCACTCGCATCGCCCCCGAGAATTTCGAGACGGTAGCCGGCACGGCCAGTATCGGCATCCGCGGCTGCTCCTTCGGCGGGCAGGTGGTCGACGGCACAGCGATGATCGTCTTCTTCGGCTCCAACATCGGCGGGACCATCGACGTGACTGCCGACGGGGTGAGCCGCTTGCTGACCACACCGGGCGATGGGCTTAGCGTGCCACCGGGCGGCCCGCCCTCCATGCCGTCGCCCATGGGGCGCTTTGGCGTGCGCGTCCTGCGCGGCATCCGGCTTTCCTTCCGGGGGGCCATGTTCCCGCGTGCCGGCCAGGGCACCAGCGAGGGCGGCCTGCTGGGAACCGTCGTGGACCCCACCAAGACGCTGGACAAGAAACTCCCCGACCTCCTCCCCGAGAGTGATTTCACCCTCAACGGCTTCGCCATCGGGCAGGACCGGCAGACCGGCTGGCTCTACCGCAACGGATCGCCGGAACTCCTCCAACTCCAACTCACCATCGACAGTGACGAGCGGCTGGACACAGTCGTCAACGGCGGCATGCTCGTCAGCGTCCACTCCGCCGCCAATTTCGTCGCCGCCAGGGATGACGACGGCTTCCTCCTCCCGGTCCTCGCCTTCGGGTTCACCAATGGCACCATCTCCGACGGCGTGGACCTCCTGGGCAATACCGTCGTCGCCGTCACCGGTAGCGCGATCGATCCGGCCCCGGAGGAAAAGGCCGCCATGAACTGGGGCAAGTGGGAGATGACGACTGTCGATCCCAATTCCATCGTCAGGGACTCGCGGACCATACGCGGGCTCTGGATCGGCACCGACCTGCCACAGACTGACCTCGACGCCTTGCGCGACGAGAACGACAACATGATTCTCGGCGGGGACTTCCACGGCACCTACTCAGGGTTCGCCCAGTGCCTGAAGAATGGCAATACCCGGTTCGGTGGCACATCCCGCTACGAGGTGGATTTCCGCAGCGAGTCCTTCACTGGGGAATTCAACTTCGCGACCGACGACGGCCCGACCATGAGGTTCTCGGGCAACGTCAACGCCGACGGTTCGGTGCAGGGCTCCTGCACCAGTGTCACTAACGAGACCGTCATCTCCGACGAGTCCAAGATCGAGGGCGCGATCTACGACAACGCCCAGGCCATCGGCACTTCCTGGAATGCCAAGACGACCGACAACTCCTACATCGGGGTCGGCGGTGCCACCGGCACGGTAACCCCGAGTGCCACGACGACCACTCCCGCTTCTGTCGGTCAGTAGCCCCACGCCGCGCGCATGCTCATGCGTGGTTGCGCAACTGGAGTTCCACTGGGTGCGGGTGCATGTAGACTTGCCCAGGCAGACACTCCACGCGCAACGACGCACTCGTGGCAACTCACGATGAGGCGAAGACCATGTGCCCGAGAAGACACCTTCCTCTACTAGTCGTTCTGGCGACACTCCTGACCGTCTCGGCCCAGGCGCAGGTGTTCTATGTCAGGATGGACGGCACCGGGTCGGGCACCAGTTGGGACGATGCCACGGGCAACCTGCAAGCAGCCATCGACGCGGTCGAAGCCCTGGACGGTGGTGACGTCTGGGTCGCCGCCGGCATCTACGTGCCCGACCCTGGGAACAACAGCTTCTGCCTCGACAGTTCGGTGAGCCTGTACGGCGGCTTCCCGGCCAGTGCGACCAACGCCGCGACGGACAGCGACGAGCTTGCGGACCGGCGACCCAAGGAGAATCTCACGATCCTCTCGGGCGACCGCAACAGCGACGATGTCGTCGACGGGGTCACCGAGCTGCCAACTCTGGCGTCCATGCAGGACAATGCCGCCCGCGTCCTTGATATCTCCGGGGCTGGCGGGCAGGCATCAACCCGCGGCAGGGACACCGTCATCGATGGCTTCACCATCGAAGGTGGCAACGCCGACAACGACCCGGGCGTGGAATGGGACGACCAGTCGGGAGGCGGCATTCGGGCCACCATCGTCGGCGGCGAGTATCGCGCCACATACCGCCTGGCAATCCGCAACTGTGAGATCGCCCGGAACCGGGCCGGCAACCACGTGTACGCAGGTGGCGATGGCGGCGGGATCTATGTGGATGGCATGGACGTGCTCGTAGAGGACTCCACAATCGCCCAGAACGCCGCCGGAGACGGCCCGGACGGGGCAGACGGCGATGCCGGCGAGCCAGGCAGCAATGGTGTCAGCGGCGGCGACGGCGGGGGGATGATCGCGAACTACTGCGATACGGTCACCATCGACCACGTCCGTTTCGACCGCAACGTCGCCGGCAACGGCGGCAGCGGCGGCGACGGCGGCGACAGCAACACAGGCGATGGCGGCAGAGGCGGCGACGGGGCCCACGGCGGCAGCGGCGGCGGCCTCTACCTGGGGGGGATCAGCACCTCCATCACGATCATGGATAGCGGGTTCTCGCGGAACCAGGCGGGTCCGGCCGGCGAGGGCGGCGATGGAGGAGATACCAGCATAGACGGCGGCACGGGCGGCGACGGGGGAAACGGCAAGGGGAGCGACGTCGCCAACTACACCGTCTCGGGCTGTGGCGGTGGGCTGGCGATCGTGGACTGCTATGCGGAGCCCACCCTCATCACGAGCTCGACGTTCATGGAGAACGCCTCCGGCGAAGCCGGCCAGGCAGGGCTCGGCGGCTACTTCGCTGTCGCCGGCGGCTATCCGGGCCTGCCCGGAACCTCCAGTGGCGGTGGCGGCGAAGGAGGAGCCATCTTCCTCTTCGACGTGCAGGTGACAATGCAGAACACGACCGTCGCGATGAACAAGGCCGCCGGCAACGGCGGGGGCATTGGGGTTGGCCTGCTGGGATCCGGCGGCCTCAGCGCCACCCACACCACCGTTTTCGGGAACACCACCGACGGCCAGGGCGGCGGGCTCAGCGCCAGTGCCAGCTACAGCCATCCGCCTGAAGAAGTCAGCTTCTACAACAGCGTGTTCTGGGCCAACAGCACGCTGGCAACCAGTACCGGCGCTCTCGACTCCGACATCTACTCCCTCTACTCCGGCATCGCCATCGCCAACTCCATCCTGCCCAACGCCCCCGCCACCGTGATGGTCGATGGGAGCTGTGTCTTCGTCGATCCTCAACTCAAGGCCTTCTCCGCGAACGGTGGGCCGACACCGACCATGGCCCCCAACCCGGGTAGCCCGGCCATCGACGCCACCTTCCTGGCCGCAGCCAAGATCCTTGCCACGGACCAACGCGGCTTCCCGCGCGACGATAGCTTTCCTGACGCCGGAGCATTCGAGCTGCGGGGGCAAGCCAGCGGCGTGACCATGACCGCCGTCACCGGCACGACGGCCATCGCCACTTGGACCCCCGGAGTCTGGGGCCATTCGGTCGTCTTTGTGCGCCCCGACGATCCGGGGGACCCCAAACCGGTACCCTCCGACGGGATCATCTACAACCACGATGGGCACCTCGGCAACGGCGGCTATATCACGAGCACCCCCTGGAGCTGCGTGTACGCCGGCACCGACGCCTCCGTCGCCATCACCGACCTGACTGGCCGAACGAAATACACCATCATGGTCTGCGACACCCTCACGCCGGACTACGTCCACAATACCGAGGATGCCACCGACAACCCCCTTGTGTTCGAGACCGCCACTGCCCTCGCCAAGGCCACCCTCGTCTCCCCGGTTCACTGCCCCGACGAGGGGGCCACCGGGCCGGATGGGGACAACCCCATTCACGGGCACTCGCTGATTCCCGAGCCGGCCTTCGTGTGGGATCCGCCCGCCAACTCCGACGGGGCGGAGGCGCAAGTCTGGCTCGATGGTACGAAGATCGGGGACACGGCCATCGACCCCATTGGCTTCCGCTGCTTTGACGGCACGGCCTGGACCGACTTCCCAGCAGTCGGCGGCATGCCCTCGGGCACCCAACGGCTTGCCTTCCTCCGCGATCAAGGCGGAGGGGAGGCCGAGGTCA
>JABGQJ010000474.1 GCA_018648945.1 Victivallales bacterium | reverse complement strand
GTGACCTTGCCCTCGGCGTGCAGTCCACAGACGCCGACGAACAGTGCCGCAAGCAGCAGCGCCAGCGTTCGCCTTGTATGGGATATCATCATGCTTTTCCTCATTGGGAATGGCGTCTTACGGAGTCTAGATGACGACGACGACCTGACCGGTGTCGACCGTGTCGCCTTCGGAGACTTCGATGGACTGGACGGTGCCGGCGCAGGGGGCCTTGATGGGCTGTTCCATCTTCATGGCCTCCATCACCACGACCGTGTCGCCTTCGGCTACGCTGGCGCCCTCGTCGACCAGGACCTTCATGATCGTGCCGGGCATCGGGGCGGTGATGTCGGTGCCAGGACCCGCGACTGCAACGGGGGCGGCGGCAACCGGTGCGGGGGCGGCAACGGGAGCCGCGACGGGAGCCACATTGGTGATCTGGGGGGCGGCACCGGCGACGGCGGGGGCCACGTCCACGTGGTAGGCCTTACCGTTGACCGTGATGTTGTAGGCGGCGGGGCCACCAGCATCGCCACCACCGGCGGGAGCGGCGGTCATGCCCAAGTCCTCGAAGACCTGCTTGGCAAATCCTTTGTCGCCCTTGAGCTTCTTCTCGACCTGGGCGATCTCCTCGTCGGCCTTCATGCGGGTCATGAGGGGAGCTTCGCCCTTCAGGTAGGCCAAGCCCTTCTCGCCGCAGGTACCGATGATGAAGATGTTCTCTTCGGTGGTCTCGATGCCAGCATCCTCGAGCATCTTCTTGGCGGGCGCGACGCCCAGCTCGGGATTGGCGTCGTTGATGTCGTGCACGTCTGCGGTGGTGGGCTCAAGGCCGAGCTGCTCGCTGGCGAGCTTGACGATCTCGGCATCGGGAGCGGTCGGGGTCTTGCCGTAGTAGCCGAGGACCATCTTGCCGTAGCCGTCGGTGATCTTCGTCCACGGGCCCTGAGTCACATTGGAGAACGCCTGCTGGAAGTAGAACTGGCTGACTGGGGTCACGGAGGTGCCGTAGCCGCCCTTCTCGACGACTTCGCGCATGGCCTTGATGGCCTCGTTGTAGAGGTGCATGCAGTTGTTGTCGCGCATCATCTGCGTGTTGGCAGTGAGGGCGCCGCCAGGCATGGGGGAGAGGACGATCAAGGGGTTGAGCTCCTTGGCCTCGCTGCCCATGAAGTATGGCTCCATGCATTCCTTGAACTTCTCTTCCGCCTTGAAGATCTTCTCGAAGTCCACCTCTTCGTCCTTGCTGTTGGTCAGGACGTAATCGGTGCCGCGGAGGATGTGCCACATGGTGAGGATGTCGACATGGCTGGTGCCGCCGGAGACGGGGGCCATGGCCAGGTCGATGATGTCCGCGCCACCCTCGATGGCTGCCTTCAGGCAGTTCCCGGCGCTGCCGCCGGTGAAGTGGGAGTGGAACTGGATCGGGACGTCGGCGCCGAGAACGTCGCGGGCCATCTTGATGGTCTCGAAGCAGGTCTGCGGGGTGCTGGTACCGGAGGCGTCCTTGAAGCAGACGGTGTCGTAGGGGATGCCGGCTTCGATGATCTGCTTGAGGGTGTCCACGTAGAAGGCAGGGGTGTGGGCGTAGTCCTCGTTGAGGCCGGGAGGCAGGGCCATCATGGTCACGACGACCTGATGGTCAAGGCCGTATTTCTTGATGCAACGACCGGAGAAGTCCAGGTTGCGGACATCGTTGAGGGCGTCGAAGTTGCGGATGGTGGAGACGCCGTGCTTCTTGAAGAGCTTGGCGTGGAGCTCAATGATGTCGCGGCACTGGGAGACCAGGCCCACGACGTTGGCACCACGGGCGAGGGTCTGCAGGTTGACGTCGGCACCGGCCATGTCACGGCACGCCTGCATCATCTCGAAGGCGTCTTGCTGGCAGTAGAAATAGAGGCTCTGGAAGCGCGCACCACCACCGATCTCATAGCTGTCGGTTCCGGCTTCCAAGGCCGCCTCGAAGGCGGGGAGGAAGTCTTCAGTCTTCACGCGGGCACCGAGACAGGACTGGAAGCCATCTCGGAAGGACACGTCCATGTAGCGGATCTGTTTCATGCTGTGTTCTCCAGTATGGGGGCGCTTGATTGATAAGCGATTCGGAACAGAGAAGGAGGCCTAGTGGCCTTGACGGTACTTGTGGACGGCTGCGCTGATGACGGCGAGCAGGACGCCCTCGTCTTCAGTGGCTTGCGGCTTGACTGCCGCCTTTTTCTTCGCCCGTGGCTTCTTCTCCTCTTCGGGAAGGAGGTGAGCGAATTTGGCAGCGAACTTGGCGCTGATCTGGATGCAGACGACCATGATCGTCAGGAACGAGAACACGGTACCCATGCCGATGACCATCAGCAGCAGGCCGTTGCGAAGGAGATCGCTATCCATAGTGCAAATACCTTGTCTATTGTGGAGCAGTGCGCTTGTTGTGCAAAAACGCGCAAGCGCCTGCGACTACCTGCCTGGATCAGAAATGGGGAGCCGGTACTATATGCTCTCTTGGGCATGATTCCACGCTTCCTGCAACATCGAAGCGCCCGCCCGGCGCTTTTTGTGCTGGCCCGTCGGGAGCAACCGAAGTGTTTCCGCTGCTTCCAGTGCCGCCTGATAGCAGGAGGGATGCCTTACTGCCGCCGCCAGCGTTCGCGGTCTGGTAGCTTGGCGGCTGGGTTGCCTTCGACGGTGCGCCCGCTGAGGGCGCACAACTGCCGCCGGAGGTCCGCCTTGATGGCGGCAAGCTGGGGCTGACTGGCGAGGTTGGTCCACTCGTGGGGATCATTGCGGTGGTCGTAGAGCTCCTCGCCACCCTCGCTGGCCAAGGTGTAGCGCCAACGGCGCGTGCGGTAGGTGAAATGGTGCAGGTCGGGCCGATTCTGCAGGCGATCCCAGCCACCCCAGACTGTGCTCAAGGCCCCGGCCGGGCCGGGCCACGCTCGCGTCTGGGGGTCGATTAGGAAGGGCCGCAGGCTGTGCCCGTCCAATGCTGGCGTTGTGCCGCTGGCCTTGGGAGGCGCGACCCCGCATAGGTCACAGAAAGTGGGGTAGATATCTACCAGGGAGACCGGGTGGTCGCAGACCTTGCCCCGCCCCGCATCGAACTCAGGCGAGGGATCGCAGACGAGGAAGGGCACGCGCGTGGCTTCTTCCCAGAGCGTGTACTTGAAGAACTGCTGCTTCTCACCGTTGTGCCAGCCATGGTCCGAGGTGAAGACCAGCATGGTGTTTCGTCTTAGCTCGGGGTTCTGGTCCAGTGCGTCGAGCAGTTTGCCCACCTGGACGTCCATCTCGTAGACACTTGCCAAGTAAGCCAGCACATACTCCTGGAAGAGCCGCTGCGCGCCGCCGGGGTAGGTCTTTCCCGCCTCGATCATCTGCCGGAAACGCTTCACGCCAGCTCCACGTTTGGCCAGTTCTACCGGAATGTCCTCCAGATCATCGGAGAGGAGTTTGTCGCCCTTCAACGCGTGCAGCCTGATGCCCGAGGCGTCCTTGATCCCATTGTGCTTGAGCACCGCGTCAAAGAACTCATCCGGCAGGTAGTTCGAGACATGGGTCTTGACGAGACCGCAGGTCATCATGAACGGACGGCCCGCGATGGCTGCGCCCTTGCCGCCGACCCCGCTCGATGCCTCCCGCCCGGCCAGGAGGTCTATCACCCAGTCGGCACAGAGCTCGTCGGGCATGGGGGAGCGGTCGTCGGGGCCATGGTAGCGGAACGTGCCGCCCGGTTTGCCATCCTCACCAACGAATCCCTTTTCTCCATAGGCCCAACCTGCATAGGAGTACCCCTTGGGGTAGCCGGGACCCTTGTAGGTGGGCGGCTTGGAGAGGCGCCCGAAGCCCTGGCTCCACGCCTGGAGTGCGTTGGGGAGGTCGGGATTGCCGTTCCAGCGCCCGCCCCCCTTTGGCAACAGTGTGATCTTGCCCTTCACCCGCTTCCAGTGGACACCTTCCTGGCCAAAGGGAATGTCCCGTGCCGGACGGTTCCACTGGACTGTCTTGCCATCCCACGGATACGGCCCGAAGGACCCTGGTGGCCCCATGTAGCCGCCAGAGTAGTCGTTCCGCCCCTTGGGCTGGGTGGCTGGCTCGCTGGTGCCAAACACGGTGTTGTCCTTGTCCATGCCGTGGAAGACCTTGCCTGTGTTGTAGACCGCGTAGCCTTGGTCGCGGAATTGCTCCGGGAACAGTTTGGCCTTCTGAAGTGCCGGGTACTTCCGGAACGAGGTGGGGCCGTGGTAGAGCCCCGTGGTCGAAGGGTAGTATCCCGAGAGCAGGCTGGGGCGAGAGGGCGCGCACATAGGGCCATTGCAGTGGGCATTGGTGAACATCACTCCCCGCTGCGCCAACCGCCGCAGATTCGGTGTGAAGGCCTGCGGATGCCCGCCCATCCCCTCGATGGAGTCGTTCAGATCGTCACAGATGATGAAGATCACGTTCTTGCGGCTTGGCGCGTCGCCCGGCGCACCACGCGAGGCGGTGGCAAGTGCGGGAAGCGCGGCGAGGGAGTGACGAAGGAAGTCGCGGCGGGTCATGGGCAGTTCCTGGCTGAGTCCTAGGGTACCGCCTCAACCTTACCCCGCCCGTCCCCCGGTTGCGCGATTCTCCGGCAACTTCGGACCTGGAGACAAACCAGCGGTTGCATCCCTTGGCTCGTTCTCTATGGTTGTAGGAGGCCCCAATCAGAAGAACATGGATATGCCACACGAACCCTCCGCACGCGCCTGGCTCGACATCGATCTTGGCAAGCTGCGCCACAATCTCGCCCGGATCCGTGAACGGGTTGCCCCATGCGGGGTGATTGCTGTGCTCAAGGCGGACGCCTATGGCCTTGGCGTCGAGCCCATCGCCCGCTCGCTGGCCCGGGCTGGCGTTGCCGCCTTTGCCGTGGCCGAGCCGCGCGAGGCGTTGCAGCTGGTCGGACTCGGCCTGCCTGTGCAGATTCTGGGTGGTGTTCTGCCCGACGAGCTTCCCGTGACCGTGGCTGCAGGCATCATCCACCCCGTCGGCTCTGTGGCGGCCGCGCGGCAGATCAGCAACGAGGCCGTCCGCCAGGGCCGCACCGTGGCGTGCCAGTTCCTGATCGACACCGGCATGGGGCGGCTCGGCATCCTGGCCGATGCTGCCTTGGCCGAGATTGCCGAGGCCTGCCGGTTGCCTGGTCTTGACTGCCAGGGCATCTGCTCCCATTTCCCTGTCGCCATTCGCGGCGGCGAGGAGTACACTCTGGGCCAGATCGCTGCTTTCCGCCAACTCCTCCGGGAACTCGCCGAGAAGGGCATCACGTTCGCCAAGATCCACATGGCCAACAGCGACGCGATCAACAACTTCCCATCGGCCTTCGCGGCGCCCTTCAATTTCATTCGTGTCGGGATCGACCTGCATGGCTCCTTCGATCCCGAAGGCATCCGGGCGCTGTGTCTGGAGCCGATCTTGAGCCTCAAGTCGCGGTTGCTCGCCGTTCGGCGACTGCCCGCCGGGATGCAGATGGGCTACGGACTCACGCACCGGTTGCCCGAGTCAACCCTCGTGGGCACGGTTGCCGTTGGCTACGCCGATGGTTTCCCGCTCGCCCTCTCCAATTGCGGCCAGGTGCGCATCCGCGACAAGGCCTGCCCCATTCTCGGCCGCGTGTCCATGGACTACATCACCGTCTCCCTGGCCAACGCGCCGGATGCTGCCGTGGGCGACGAAGTGATCTGCTTGGGCGGCGAAGGCCCCGCCGCCATCACCGTGGGCGATTGGGCCCGGCTCAAGGGCACGCACCCGTACGAGATCATCTGCTCCTTCGGCACCCGCGTCGAGCGCCGCTACCTGAATGAGGAATGATGGAGTACTGGAATGCCGAAGGCCCTGAGCGAAGTCGAAGGGGTGAAATGATGGGGAAGAGAGGGGGGGATGTCGGGTGAAGGACGGAGGTCCAGGGCGAAGTCGAAGGTGAGGGGAATCGGACGAATCAGTCGGATCGGACGAATCGGACAGCCCCCCCTTTCCCGAAGCCAGCCTTCCCCGCATTTCGGACTCCCTTCCCTTCTTCCCTTCTTCCACCCCTTCGACTTCGCCCAGGGCCTTCGGCATTCCATCATTCCCCCATTCCCCCATTCCCCCTCCCCCCCTAGCCAGGAGTTCCCCCATGAATCACCTCACGATTCCCCTC
>JABGQJ010000473.1 GCA_018648945.1 Victivallales bacterium | reverse complement strand
TGAAGAACTGGAGAATCGCCTTCAGGCGGTCGCCGGCGGTTTGTTGCAGGCCGTCGCTCATCAGTTTCATGCCGAAGATGAAGATCCCCAGCCCGCCGAGGACGCCGATGAGCAGGTGGAGGCGGTTCATGGCGAGGACGGAGACGGGGATGCCGCGCACAGCCAGACCGTTCTCGGGGTCGGAGACTTCGGCGATGATGTCGTAGCGACCGGTGCGCTTGGGGTCGGTCTTGAGGTTGACGGAGGCAACCCCGTTCTCGTCGGTGGTGGTGCGCTCGTTGCTGAGCTTGGCCTTGGTGCCGGCGGTGGCAAGGTGGAAGAAGACCGGCACGTTGCTCACGGGGGTGCCGGTGCTGTCGGTGACGTGGATTCGGACGGATTCCGGCAGAGAGTCTCCCGCCGCGATTTCCTGGTTGCCACCCTTGATCGTGATTCCGGACACGAAGCGAACCGTGAGTGGGGCGACGTCCGGGAAGTCGGGGCAGTGGACGGTGATGTACTGATCCCCGGGAGTCTTGCCGAGGGTGATGGGGAAACGCACGGTGCCAGCGGCATCGCTGGTTCCCTCCGGGGTGGCAATGGCAAGGCCCGACTCCGTTGAGGCAGGTTTGGCCATGACCCGGACGCCCGGTATGGGGGCGCGCCGCGCCTTGCCCCCGAGGGCACCGCGGCGTCCCGGTCCCAACACCTCAATCTGGAGCGGGATCTTGCACTTCTGGCCGGGCTCGCCGAGTTGCTGTGCCCCCTGCTTCACGCGGATCTTGGAGACCACCGTCTCGGCTGTTGGTTGGCATCCGCCTGAGAGGATGAGTGCAAGGACAAACAGAGCCATCGCGCAGGCTGCGCGCAGGGGACGGGGGAGGGACATGCCGAGTCTCCGTGGTGAGTCCGAATCCAAGCAGAAGACAAACAGGCGGGTAACATATCGCGAACAGAGGACGGAGGAAAGCGCTCGCCCGACAACGCGCGATGGGCGATGTCGGGCGACATGGTCTGCCAGGCGGGAGCTTCCTGTCCCGGCTCCGGCGATTAGTCCCGGATCAGGACGAGGGAGGCATTGTTGCCGCCGATGCCGGCCGAGTTGGTGATTGCCGTGCTGAACTCACGTTGCCGGGCAATGCCGGGCACGCAGTCGAGGACGCAGTCGGGGTCGGGGGTCACATGGTTGATGGTGGGGGGGATGATCCCTTGGCGCATGGCCTGGATGGTGATGATTGCCTCGACTGTTCCGGCCCCCCCCAGCATGTGGCCCAGTTGGGATTTGTGGGCCGCCACGGTGGTCTGCGGCAACCGTTCGCCGAGGAGGTTGCGGAAGCAGGCGGCTTCGGTGATGTCGTTTGCCTTGGTGGAGGTGGCGTGGGCGCAGATGTGGTCGATGTCGCTGGCAGCAAGTCCTGCATCCGCCAGGGCCGCCTGCATGACGCGCAGGGAACCCTCTGCTTCCTTGCAGGGGGCGGTCATGTGGAAGGCGTTGTTGTTGGTCGCTGCGCCAGCCAGTTGGGCCAGGCCCGGTCCGTCGGCGGAGTGGCTCACCAGGAGAGCGGCGGCACCCTCGCTGAATACCGTTCCGGAGCGGGACACATCGAAGGGGCGCACACAGTCGTTGGTGATGGTTCGCAGGTTCGTGAGGCCGCACCAGCAGTACTCGGTAAGGGCGTCGTAGCCAATCGCGAGCACCCGTTGGGCTCGGCCGCTACAGACGAGATCCCTGGCCACGGCCACGGCTGCGGCACCGGAGGCGCAGGAGAGCGAGAGCTGGAGCCGGGGGCCACCGCAGCCAAGCCAGTCGGCCACATCGTCGATCATGCCGTCCGCCATGGCGAAGGTCGCGTCGTCCATTGTGCCCATGTCGGCCCGTTCGCGCCAGCACCATTCGAGCGTCTCCATGGGGCCGAAGTTGGTGGCCAGGACGAGGCCCAGTTCGGGGTCGGCGGCGCCACACGTGCGTCCCGCCTGGGCGAGCGCGTCCCGTCCGGCAGCTTTGACCATGGCCGCCGCGAAGTCGTCTTCGGCGAACTCCTCGCGCAGAGCTTCCTCCACCTCGGCGGGGACTTGCCCCCCCGTCTTGCGGGCGTAGGGCTCCGGGTCGAACCGGTCGATCTCTCGAATGCCGCATTCCCCGGCGCACATCCGCTGGAAGACCTCTTCGACTCCCATGCCAAGGCAGGAGACGAGGCCCATGCCGGTGATGTTGGTGCGTGCTCTGCTCATGTTCGGAACGACCCCCGGTCCTGTGCACCCGCCGTGCTTTCCCACAATCGGTCGAGTGGTATAGTGCATGCCTTTGCCCAACAAGACGGATGCCGGAGCGAAGAAATTGAGTGGCCGTGTGCTCACTTGCGTCTGCAACCAGCACGCGGCCCCCCGGTGCGTCTCGACCTACGCTGTCCCTGCAAAGGCCCCCAACTTCCATGCGCACTTATCTAGACTGCTATTCCTGCCTGGTCCGCCAATCGGTGGAGGCCGGACGGCGCGCCAGCAACGATCCAGCCACCCAGGAGCGGATTGTCCGCGATGTGCTCGGTGCCCTGTCCCAGGCGGACCTCTCGCTGCCGCCCCCGGTTCACGCAAGAACAACCCACCAGGTCGTGCATCGGCATACCGGGGTCCATGATCCGTACCTGGCGGACAAGCGGCGGTCCAACGAGCTTGCGCTGGCCCTGGTGGCGCGCTACCGGCCGCAGCTTGCGGCATGTCCCGATCGCTTTGCCATGGCCGTGCGCCTGGCGGCAGCGGGGAATATCATCGACTTCGGCGCGCACGGGGAGCTGGACCTCGCCTGCCTTGAGGAGACCATCGAGCACGCGCTTGCCTCCCCCTTGCCCGAACTCACTCTCGCCCGGCTGCGCGAGAGGACGGCGAAGGCGGACCGTATCCTGTACCTGGCGGACAATGCCGGTGAACTGGCCTTCGACCGGCTTCTCATCGAGCAACTGCCGCCCGGAAAGGTAACGGTTGCCGTCAAGGGCGCACCGATCCTGAACGATGCGCTGCGCGAGGACGCCGAGGCGGTGGGCATTGGCGAGGTCGCCACGGTGATCGACAATGGCACGGGTATTGCCGGTACCTGGCTTGCCGAGACGTCAACTGCGTTCCTGGACCTTTTCTTGGCCGCCGACGTGGTCATCTCCAAGGGACAGGGGAACTACGAGACCTTGAGCGAGGCCCCACGCGACGTGTTCTTCCTGCTGAAGGTGAAATGCCCAATGGTCTCCCGCCGTCTGAACGAGCCCATCGGCACGATTGTTCTCACGCAAGGCGATTCCGCTGCCAGCTGACTTTGGCGGCGATCCGCCAACGGGGATTACGCAACCCCAGTTGGGGTTGACGGGGGGGGCAACGTGGTCCCCAGGTAGGCGCTGGGCGCCAACCTGGGGCTCTGGCACGCAACCCCGGTTGGGGTTGAAGACGGGGGCGGATGCCCCGAATGGCAGCAGCCCTCGGGTAGGGATCTCTGAGGATACAGGAGGCGGGAGTCCTCCCCGTCCTTTCCGTCCTTTCTGTCCTTTTTGTCCCTTTTGTCCCTTTCCCCGTCCCCAACATCACTTCTTGATGGTCAGATCCCAGTGCTCGGTGCTGACGAGGTGGCCGCGGGCATCGATCAGGTTGAGGAAGCAGACCGTGGTGCCCTCGGGAAGGGCGGCGCTTGCCTTGCCCTTCGCGATCTCGGCGGGTAGCTGTTCCCAGCGCCGCTTCTCCCAGTTCCCCACGGCGGTGGTGTAGCAGAGCTCGGCCTTGGCGATCTCGCCTTCGTAGGTGGCCCAGGCGGTCCGGCCGTCCTGGCCTTGCCCGGTCACCTGGGGGAGGGCGGGGCCGTCGCGCAGGATGTGGTTGGCGAAGTCGGTGATCTCCGGGGGATCGCCATGGGGTGGGTGACTGTGGATCATGCGGACCTTGCAGGCCAAGGTCCGGGTTCCCTTGGCGGAGCGGTAGGTCTTCTGCCACGAATCCATGGGATAGAAATGGTCGTTGGTGCCGTTGCAGAAGAGCATGGGCATCTTGGCGTAGACCACGTACTGACTGGGATCCCAGAGCTTGAGCCATCTCACACCATTCGCCCCCATGCCCCCGAATGTGCCTGCCCAACCGGAGTTCTCGCCCAGGAACCCACAGCCGTAGACGGGGCTGGCGAAGCGGAACCGGTCGTCCACTCCGGCGATGATGTTGGTCAGGTAGCCGCCCCAGGAGATGCCGGTCAGGCCGACGCGGGTCGCATCCACTTCCGGCATGCTGCGGAGCAACGAGTGCCCCAGGACGGCAGCGGCCACTGCGTGGTAGGTCCATTGGTCGTGGGGTGGGGCGCTCACATTGCCGAAATCCCCCCAGCCGCGCGGGCCGCTGAACTCATGCCCCTGCCAGCCCCTCTTGGCACCCTCGGGGTGCTTGGGAATACCGCCGCTGGTATCCATCGCCAAGGCTGCATAACCCCGTGTGTTCCAGGTCTCGACCCAACTCTTGAAGGCCGTGCCGCCGCCGCCATGCACCAACAACATGGCCGGGAGCTTCCCGGCGCGTTCCTTGGGGACGCCATACCAGGCGAACACTCTGGTGGGCTTGCCCTTGAGGAGAAGACCATCGTAGAACAGGGCACGCACGCCGTTGCCTTCCTGGTCGGCGAACCCTGGGGCTGGGTAGGTCTTGGGAGCCTTGGCGAGCGCCTCGAAATCCCACATGGTCTGCCGGTCGCCCGTGGGCACGGGCAGCACGAAGGAGGGCTTTGGGCGGGGGATGGCGGTGAAGGTCGCGTCTTTGTGCGTGTCCCGACCGGCCTGCCAGGCCGCCGCGATCTCGGCTGGGGTGCGGGCACCGCGGGCGAAGGCGAGCGTATCGATCAGGCCCACGTATTTGCGCCAGGTGGAGACGAGCAGGGCCGTGCCAGGCACATCCAGGGCACCCGTGAGACCCTCTGGGAAGGGCTGCTTGCTGTCCAGTTCGCCGTTGAAGTAGTAGCTGGTGGCGAATGCCTCGCGATCCACCACGATGGTCAGGTAGGTCCACTCGTTCTCCTTGATCGTGCCCGTGGAGACGGTGTTGCCGCCATGCCCCTCGGAGTCCTTCATCCCGAACATCACGCGCCCCGCATCGAAGATGTCCACGGTCCAGAAGGTGCCTGGGTAGGCGCTCTTGCAAAGCAGGCGACGGTATTGGCCCTTCGGCTCCAGAGCCAGCTTGGTCGGGCAGATCCAGGCAGCGATGGTGAAGCTCTTCTTGCCGAACTGGATGGCGGGTGAATCCGGGATATTGATGGTCTCGAACTTCTCCTCGGAGAAGAACACGCCCTTGCCGAAGGGGCCGGTCGCCCACTGACCTGTCACTTTGCCCGCCAGCCCTCCGACGCGATCGACTGCCGAGTCACCCGTGCCTTCGTCGAAGGACCATTCGGCCAGAGGCTCGACCGCGCCAGCAGCGAGGCCTAGGAGAACAAGCAACGAAAGGGCAAAACGGCGTGTCATACAGCGCATGGGCAGGTACCTTGTTCCGGAGGGTAAGAGCACATAGGGTAGCGCATGATGTGGTGGAAGTGCAAACGAACGTGGTCCCGAATCTTCTGGCTGGCGCTGGTTCTGCTGGGGCTCCTGGCACTGGTGGTCGTGGCCTTTGTCGGGCCATGGCCTGCCATCTCCGTGGAGCAGGGGAACAAGCGAGCAAGCGCAGCAGCCGCGCGCTTGCTCGACCGGGCAGGGACGTCCCTTGACCTCGAACCAGGCCCCCTGCAGGCTGGTCAGGCGACCCGCAGGATCACGCTCGATAGTGACTTGCCTCTGGCTGGGTACCCAGGCCGGCGGAACGCAGGATTCGTGGGTGCGGCCAATGCCCTTCATATCCGGGCGCTTGCCCTGGGCAACGGGCGCAACCGGGTACTGATGTTCGGGGCCGATCTCCTGCTCGTCTCTGAAGCGCTCGTCGATCAGGTGCGGCGTGAGCTGAAGCGCCGTGCCCGACTGGCCGCGCACGAGATCGTGTTCACCGTGACCCATACTCATTCGGCACCCAGTTCGTCATCGTGCCGTTTCCTTGGCCGCTGCTTGGGCGGCAAGGGCGATTCGCGCTTCATTGAGCAGCTGGCCGAGGGCTTCGTGCAAGCGGGATTGGAGGCCGTCGAGACCATGCGCCCGGCGCTTTTCGGTAG
>JABGQJ010000472.1 GCA_018648945.1 Victivallales bacterium | reverse complement strand
TGTAGGTGGTCTCGGAGCGGCGCCAGTAGGAGGTCCCTGGGTCGATGCTGGCGTTGGGATGCCGGACCACGAAATCGTAGGCCCCATCGCCGTCCAGATCCCCCACACCCACCCGGCTGGAGCGCAGGTCGGCCTCCTTCATGGGAATGCGGAGGTAGGGCGTGCCGGTGACCGTCGCGGCGAGAGTGGCCGCACCGGCGGGCCTCGCATTGCCGGTCGGGACGACTCGGTAGACCACCTTGCCTTCGGTCGGGGCATCGGGATCGAGGAGATCGCAGGTCTGCTGGACGGGCTTGGCATTGACCTTGGTGCCGTTGCGGAACACATCAAAGGCCACATCGGCGGGATCCGAGGCGAGCAGACGCCAACTGATGTAGGCCCCGCGTGGGGTCCGCAAGGCGACGACGCCCCGGCCCAGTTTCTCGGCCACGCGCGTGTTGGCCCAGCCTTTGACCACTGTTCCCTTGATGGTGAGTGGCGTGTCTGGGGTGAGGCTGACATCGTCCATTCGGATATCTGCCGGGCCATGGGCCAGGATCGAGAGGCGGAGTTCATTCACATCCTCTGGTACCGTGAAGTACCCATCCATTCGCGCCCACTTCGGGCTGCTGTCGATGAGACCTCGGCCCACGAATCGCCGGACCAGTTTGCCTTCCCAGTAGCCGTCTACACGCAGGGAGACGGACTGCTCCACCACGCCCTTGGTCCAGGCGCTGACCCGCAGCTTCTGCCCCGGTTGGGCCGGGATGCCCGACGCGCAGATCACGTCCCAACGATTGCCGGTCTTCGGCGTCACCGTGAAGCGCAGGGCGGAACGCCCGCCATGGACATCGTCGTGGACCACGCGCGCGTCCATGGTTGCCGACTTCGCGGGCAGGCGCCAGTCCCTGGGCTTGTCGCCGTCCAGCGCTTCGAAGTTGCCATTCCAAACCCCGTTCACGATACTGGCCAACGGGGCCAGTTCCACGTAGTCGATGTAGCTCGTGCCCCGGTGCTTGGGGTTCTCCTTTGCATAGCGATCATCGATCCACACCTCGAAGCTTCCCCCCGTGATCTTGAGTCGGCGGTTGAGCACATCGCTGCCCAGGCGCCGCCAGGTCTTGCCATCCTCGGAGACGGCGAGTTGCCGGGCCTTGCCAACGCGCACGATGTAGGTGCCATCGGGAATGCCCTTGAGCAGGAGATGCAGGGGGGGCGCGCCGTCTTCCGGGGCCTTGCGGTCTTCCTTCACGACGGGGCTCTTGATGACTTGCCGCCCACTCCAGTTGTGGGCGTTCGGGTCGGTCGTCCAGAGCGTCCAGATGTCCTTCGCGAATGTGTCCTTCTTGAACGCCTCGCGATTGACGATGCAGTCCTCGGCCTCGAAACGCAGCGTCTCCGCCGCAAGCAGGCTGAGAGGGAGACAGGCGATTGCCACGAGAATCCGGATGACTCTCTTCATGGTTGCTCCATGTATTCGATCAGGCAGTCGAAGACCAGCCCGGCGTTCTTGGCGGCGCTCTGGGGCGTCTGTTCGACGTTCAGCAGGTGTTCGTATTCGTCCTTCAAGGCGCGCAGGGCAGCCACATTGTCGGGCGTCCGGTTGCCGGCGAGGATCTCGCGGCCCATGCGGGCATGCCAGAGCTGGCAGCGGGCGGCGCGGGTCCAGTATTCCAGCAGCTCCAGCCCCGCCGTGGCCTCGGCAACGAAGGCATCGAGCTGGGCCCCGGCATCCCGGAGTTGCTCGATGCGTGCATCGATGGTCGCCCGCTCCGTGGCCAATCGCCCGCTCTTCTCCCAGGCTGCCAAGAGGTCGCGGATGTAACCCTCGGGCGCGGGCAGCGAATCCTTGAGCTTGTCCCACTGGATCGCCGTCGTGTGCGCTTGGGCGAAAGGGATGACGGTACTTGAGATCACATCCGTTGCCGTGATGAACTTGGCTGGATCGGTGCCGAAGGCCTCGGCGGCGATGGCACAACGGACCGTCTCCAGGTCCGCCGTGGGATCGCTGAGGATGCGGGGAGCGACCGGGAGGATGGTCCGGTGGGTCTCCCAACTGTTGAGGCGGACGGCCCAATCCGTGACGCAAGTACCGAGCAGCCCTGCGTTCGCCGTCTTGCGGGCGGCTCCGGCGATGTTCTGGGCATGGAGCAGCGTGCGCGCACAAAAGACACTGTCGCCCGACGAGCGGACGGCGCTGCTCAGGAACACATCGTAGCCCATGCGCAGCAGGGCGTCGGAGGTGTAGAAACCGCGTAGCATGCCATCATCGCCGAGGATTTCCGGGTATTGCTGACGCAGCTCGTCGGTCAGCTCGTCCCGGCACATGCGGCCCTTGCCCCAGACCCGGACCGCTTCCATGGGGCCGTCCAGGTCCCAGTAGTTCCAGTCCCAGATCTCCAACTCGCGTGGGATCGCCGCCATCTGTTCGGGATGATTCATCACCATGTCGCACCATATGCCGGCCCGCGCGCCGCGTTGGCGGATGGGTCCGGAGATGTCCATGATGTGGTCGGCGTAGACGGCATTCCGGCCGACCGCCGTCGCCTTTGCCGAACAGACGGGACACTGCGCGAAGACATACGCCTCGTCGCCGCCCAGATGGAAATGGCGGATCTCGCCGAAGAGGTCGAGATACTCGGTGATCAGCCCTTTCAGGAACTTCCGCACTGCCGGATTCTCCGTGCAGTAGCAGTCGTGGTGCTCGGGCAGCTCGCGCATGTGCCGGTAGGCATCCTGCATCAGGACGTATTCGCCGTGGCCGACCGTCTGGAGCAATGGGATCGACTCCAGCCCCAAGGCCTTGGCCTCCGCGAGGATCAGGCGGAACTCGTCCTTGCTCAGGGCTTCGGGCCAGACTGCCTCCGGACAGGTGTCCCACTGGATCTTGTCTTCCAGCTCCCAGAGGATCGCGTTGTAGCCCATGCCCGCCAGATCCCGCAACCAGCGGCGGATGTAGTCGGGCTTGAGGCAGACGAAGTTCAGATCGACGTGGAAGATGCAGAGCGGTTCGGACATGATCGGGCATTCCTCTGGCTGCTTGGGCGGTGACCCCGTAAAGGTAGCCCATGTGCCGAGGGTTGCCCCTTGCCATCGGGCCCCGTTCTCACTTGCCGAGCTTCGCGAGCAGCGCTTCGCAGCGTCGCCGTTCCGGTTCGAGCTTGTGCTCTTTGAAGAACTCCAGCAGGGCCTGGTAGCGTTTGATGGGATCTTGGCTCGTGTTCCAGCAGAGCTTGGCGAGGCAGTTGGGGCAGAGGAAAAGGGGCGCGTTGTCGGATTCGTCGCGGTGATTGGAGCCGTTCATCACGCAGCGGTAGGCGATGCAGTGGCGGATGGTGAGGATGTGTCCGGTCTCGTGGACCCCGGTCTTGAGGGTGCGACGGAGGCAGAGGGCGTATTCCTCCGGGGATGCTTCGGGGTTGCCGTTGCGGGCAATCGACCAGACGCCGACGCGGTCGCTGAGGCTGGCTTCGCCATAGACGAAGTTCCAGCCTCTCCCGGGCCAGAGGTCGGTGGCGGTGAAGCCCACGCAGGCCAGGACGTCGCCGCGGCGCGCGGGAATGAGCACTCGGTCCCGAACCCAGCTGGTGAGCAACTGCCGGTTCCCGTAGTGTATGCGCTGGGCATGGGGGGGCACATTCCGCAGGCCGCGCCGGGGGAGCCGGTTCACATCCAGCCCGAAGAAGCGGTGCATGTAGTCGGCCGTGAGCTTGAGGATTTCCCCCTGCTTGGGGGAGAAGGTGCCCAGGGGGAGGATGTTGATGAACTTGCGTCGCTTGGTGGGGCGGATGACCCGACCGGACCGGTAGTCGGCAAAGAGCTGTCCACGCTCCTTGTGTTCGGCCAGCCAATCGCTGGGCAGCGGGATTCCCAAGGGCTGGTGGAGGGTCTTTAGCGCTTCGTAGGGTGCGGGGAGTTTCTCGCGCAGGATCTTTCCGGCCCGTCGATTCATCTCCGGGTAGGTCTTGGGCTTTTTCGGCACGCCCCCGACCAGTAGCGATGCCAGTATGAGTGTCGCTGGGAAGTAGAGCTTTGCCATGAGTTTTCCTCCCTCTCAGGATGGAATGGTGGAATGATGGAATGGGGGAATGGGGGGCGGGGGGAAGGGAGATCGGCCGAATCGGTCAGATCAGTCGAATCGGACGGGTTCTGGGGAGGTCCTCTCCCCGTATTCCATCATTCCAGTCTTCCATCATTCCATCATTCCAGTATTCCTTTCCCCCCTACCGCAGCGGTATGGGCTTGCTGAATATGTGTTGCAGATTGCTTGGGTAGTCCTTGCCGACGAAGGCGGCGAAGACGACGGCTTTGCCCTGGTAGTCGGCGGGGAGCTTGAAGGTCACTTCCAGTTCGCCTTTGCCGCTGATCTTGAGAACTTGCCGGGCCAGACGCTTCTTGCCACTGCTATCCTTCAGCGTAACATGGGCGAGCTGGGTTCCGAGCTTGACCGGGAGGTCGTGAGGGACGACGATGGTCACCGTGTCGCCTCGGGGCAGGGACTTGGGGGCGCGGATCTGGATGAGCTTGGCACCCTTCGCCGGGTTGCGCGCTTTGCCCCCGCGCCGCATTTCAGGGTCTTTGCGGCGGGCATCGGCTTCGTCCTGGACCTTCTTCGAGTAGGCCTCGACGGCTTCGTCGTCGTCTCGATTGCGGAACGCTTCCAGCGCGTGGTCGCCGGTACGGACCATCCAGTCCTCCAGCGCCTTGCGGAGGCGGTTGATCTCGGCCTGGTGCGCGGGGCTGTCGATCAGGTTGTGGAGGGCATCCGGGTCCTGCTCGTAGTCGAAGAACTCCTCGCGCACGCGGTAGTCGAAGAGCTTCACCCGCGCGGCCATTTTGGGATCAGTCTCGGCCTCCTTGCGCATGCGGCGATAGGTGGCCGTGCCGGTGGTGGCGGTCTTGAACTTGCGCGTGCCGTTGGCCCAGGGATTGAAGAGATAGCCGTGCTTCCGGGTCACCACGCTGCGCATGGGGTTGCGCCCGTGGCCCGCGTTCTCGTTGTATTCCTTGAAGACCATGTCCCGACCCGCCTGCGTCTTGCCCTCCAGCAGAGGCCTGAAGGAACGGCCATCGACACCGGCGGGGACGTCGATCCCGACGATATCGAGGATGGTGGGCGTGAAGTCCACGGCAGAGATCATGTGGGTGGAGTCCACCGCGTTGGCCTTGGTCACGCCCGGCCAGCGGACCATCCAGGGGGTGTGGGTGCTGTGATGGTAGAGGCTGGTCTTGGCGAAGGGGAAGGGCATGCCGTGGTCGGAGAGGAACATGACGACGGTGTTCTCCGCCTCGCCGGATTCCTGCAGAGCGCGCAGGACCTGCCCTGCACAATCGTCGGCGCGGCGGACCGAGGAGTAGTAATGGGCCAGTTCCTTCCGGACCTCGGGGAAGTCCGGCAGGAAACCGGGGACCACGATCTGCTCGGGGGTGTAGGTCCGAGTGGGCACGTTCGGATCGTCGATCTCCTTGCCCTTGCCACTGAGTCCGTAGAATGGCTTGTGCGGATCGGTGATGTTGATGAGCAGGTAGAAGGGCTTGCCCGCCTGCTTGCTCGCGGCAATGCCCTGGGCAGTCAGCTTGTGGAACTCCTCGGAGTTCCGGTCCCTCTTGCGGTCCGCCTGCAGCACCAGATCCCAGGGGAAGGGGTGGAAAGGGGTGGAGTGGCTGAGCTTGCCCTTGATGGCCGCGAAGTAGCCGTTCTGCTGGAGGATCTCGGGGAGGATCGGGTAGTCGGGCTTGACCTGATAGAAGCCCTCGACCCGACTGTTGTGGGGGTAGCGCCCAGTCTGCATCACATTGCGCGAGGGCACGCAGTTGGCTACCTGTGCGTGGGCGTGGGCAAAGCGGATGCCTTCCCGCGCCAACCCGTCCAGATGGGGCGTGGTCCCAGGTACCTTGCAGCCGAAGGCCCCGACCGAGTCGCAACTCATGTCATCGACCGTCAGGAAGAGGATGTTGGGCCGTTTACCCGCTGGCGCACTCCGTGCCAGCAGGGAAGCACTCGCGGACAACACGGAGAGACGAAGGAATTCTCGACGCTTCATGACTGGCTCCCTAGAGGAAGTGGTTTGCCACTCCTACGGTAGCGCCCGTCGCCGCCTCACTCAAGGCGAGGAGCGGTGGGGAGGCCGAGGCCAGCCCCGAAGCCCCGCCGGGGAGACGT
>JABGQJ010000471.1 GCA_018648945.1 Victivallales bacterium | reverse complement strand
CCCATCCCTGGGAAGAGCTTGGCCTCCTCACGCACCTTCACCACCTGCTCGCCGTTCTCCATCACAAAGCTGACCGCTTCGGGGGAGCCGGTCTTGGCGAACTGAACGGCAAAATCCCCCTTGAACTCCTTGATCGGGGTCGGCGCGATGGGCCCGGCATGGCTTGGCGTAGGGCAAGCAGCCCCAGCCAGCAGAGCGCAGAGGACCGCGATTGACGTTCTTTGCATGGGTGATGCTCACAGCCAGAGGGGCGAAAGGAAGGCTAATTCCGGTCTCTCGGGGGCCGCGGACCATGGTGGTTCCACGCTGGTAGCCGGGACTCTAGCCTGTCCGCCTGCAGGGTCAAGAAACCCATCCGCAGGTCAGCCGTTGCTCCCGGTCATTGTGCGGGTTGGCAATGGGGTGGAGTTGGCTCCATGGCCACTTGCGGGTACGTTGTGGAGTCCAGCAGCCAGCCAACGGAGAACGTCCCGTGCACCACGCCGCCCTGCTTGTCCTCTTCGCCCCCTGTCTCTTCGCGGCCGACCTATTGAAGAACCCGAGTTTCGAGGAGGCCAAGGACAGTCGTCCCGTGGCCTGGACGACCGGGCACAAGTGGTTCGCCAAACCCAAGGGCAGCGGCCTGGCCAAGGTGGAACTGGACACCACGCTCTGCCAGGGACCGGGGCGCGCCTGCCTGCGCATCACCGGCAACAAGAACCGGGGCATCGCCCAGCAGGTTCTCGTCGCCAAGCCCGAATGGGGCAAGCGCCTGCGGCTCTCCGGCTGGATGCGTCTCCAAGACACCGGCACCGCCTGTGCGCGGATCGACATCGAGTGCCGGGACCAGGCGGCGAAGTACCTCGGCGGCTTTGCCTCATTGGTCACCGACTGGCGGCAGAGCACAGCGGATTGGCAGCGCTACGAGAAGGCATTCGAGCTGCCCGAAGCCGCACACCATGTCCTCATACACTGCTCCTCCGACCGCGCGAACTCCGGGATCATGTGGTTCGACAACCTGGCTCTTGAGCCCGTTGCGCCGCTGGCCAAGCCAACTGCAGCGGCGGCTCCCAAGCCCGCCCGTGCCGTCGAGCCCCTCATCCCCTTGGACGACTTCGAGAACGAGGACATCGCCTGGTCGGGCAACGCCTGGGGTGGCGCGAAGCGGCCCGTGTTCTCCATCCAGCAGGGCAACGCCCCCTCCGGCAAGCAGTTCCTCCGTATCGACTGCCCCTCCGCAAAGGGCAACATGGCGGACCGGGTCTGGACTCACCAGGGCGACTGGGACGCCATCTCGTTCTGGGTACGACGGGCCTCGGGCAAGGGGGGCATCACCCTCTACGTCATGTGCGGGCAAGTCACCTTCAGCGTCAAATGGGTTCGCCCCACCGATAAATGGACGCGAGTCACCGCGCGCGTCCAGGATTTCCGCTACGGCTGGGGTGCCAAGGACGACCGCGAGAAGGTCTTCGACCGCAGCAAGGTCACCAAGCTCTCCTTCAGCCACGAGGAGGTGATCGCCTTCGACATCGACCAGGTCGCTCTGGATCTCGACGATGGCCTGGCCCTCACCCGGGCCTTCTGCGATACCCGCGCCGGGATCTTCTCCCCCGGCGAGAAGCCCCTGATCCAGGCGGAGATTCTCAATGCTGGACGCACGCCAGCCGCTGCCGAGCTCCAGTTCGACCTACTGGATGCCGACGGCGGGCGTCTGAGCCAAGTCCAGCGCACGCTCCAGCTTCCCCCGCGCCAACGGGCCATGCAACAGGCCATTCTCCCGGCCCTCCCCGCAGGCTACTCCTCCGCCCGGGTACGGCTTCTGCACAAGGGCTTGCCCGTGGGCGAGCGCTCCGTGGGGCTCTGCGCGTTGCCACCGCCCAACCCCGCAGGAAAGCGCTTCATGGGGGCATCCGGGTTCGGCATGGGCCGGGGCAATGCGGATGTGGGCGGACGCATGGGCGTCCGCGCCGCCGAGATCATGTTCACCTGGGCCCTGATTGAGCCGGAACCGGGGGTGTTTCGTTTCGGGGGGGCGGAGAAGACCCTGGCGGCCTTCGAGAAACAGGGCATGGAGACAACCGGCATGATCTTGCTCAGCACCGACCGCATCCCCAAATGGGCGCGCGTGGCGACGCCGGACCCGCGCGGCGCCACCCTCGCCCGCTCGTCCGAGGAATTCGCCCGCTTCCTCGCAGCCCTTGGCAAGCGGTTCGGTTCCCGCATCCATCGCTGGTCCTATGCCTGCGAAATCAACCTACTCGCCCACCGACTGGCGCGGGGGACAGGCGAGTATGTCGAGTTGGTCCAAGCCGGTACGAAAGCCCTGCGCCAGACCGTGCCCAACGCCATCGTCGGTGGGGTCGGGGTGAGTGGCGGCGACGGGCGGCAGAGCCCGCGCTTCCCCGTGGCCCGCAAGCTATGGGAACAACTCGGCGACGATCTCGACGGCATGTTCTTCGACGCCTACGCCTCGCCCCGCTACTACGGGACGGGCCTGCGCGTGGTGGAACCAGAAGAGAGCGATCTGGTCGGTGTCCTCCGGGACGCCTTGGCTCTGGTCCGCACCAAGGGCCAGGACAAGCGCATCTCCATCGAGGAGAAGGGCTGGGCCATCGACCGCCGATTGGCAGTGGATGCTCCCGGCGCCATGGCCATGGCCGCCTGCCTTGCCCGGTCCTACCTGCTTGCCCGCTCCGTGGACGAGGTGGAACACTACATGTGGTTCCAACTCGACACCGGTTGGCGCGAGGGTGGCTACAGCTACAGCCTCTTCAAGCGCGAGTTTGACCGCCTCAATCCCCGTCCCGGCGTGGCGGCCTATGCGACCGTCGCGCGCTTCCTGGCCTGGGCCGAAAAGCCCCAGCGAGTCGCCCTCCACCGTGACCTGTACGCGCTGGTCTTCCAGGTCGGCACCGGCAGTCGTGCCGCCCTTTGGACTCCCCTCGCCTCCCCCGTTCGCCTCCGGGTGAAACTGCCCAAGGCAACGCGCGCCACCACCTTCCTCGGCGCGCCCTACCCGCTCCCAGACGCCGCCGAGGGCCTGCCCCTCTCCCGTCATCCCATCTACCTGGACGCGCCCGGCACGAGCGCCAAGGCCTTGGCCAGCCAGCTCGCCGCCGGTAGCTTCGCCCTGCCCTGCGCCCGCCTGACCGGGGCGCTGGTCGCCACGCGTCAGCTGGAAGTGCGGGTCCGCAACCTACTATCCGCCCCCTTGGCGGGGGATCTTCACATCGCCGCCCCCGCTGGCTGGCAACTCGCCAAGACCAGCCACGCGGTCAAAATCGCCTCGGGAGGGACCAAGACGATCGCCATCAATCTGACTGGTGCGCCAACCGTGCCTCCATTGCGCCCCGGAGCCTTCTCCTTGACCCTCGATGCGGGCCAGGCGGGACGCGTGCGCCACGCCGTCGAGCCCACCATCCACCCCGTGCCCCATCTCGCCACGCCACCCACGGTCGATGGCAACCTGACCGAATTCGCCGCCGTGCCAGCCATCCGGCTCGCCGACCACACCTATCTCGATCCCCCCGACGCCCCCTCCGCCAAGCTCTGGACCGGCATCGACGACCTCTCAGCGACATTCCACCTTGCCTGGAGCAAGGCAGGCCTCCACTTCGCCGCCCGTGTCCGGGACGACACGTTCGTCCAGGAAAGGACCGGCTCCGGCATCTGGGCCAACGACTCCATTCAGATCGCCATCGATCCAGAGAACAACGCCCTCAGCGCCGCCTTTGCCGGCAGCGCGGGCTATGGCCCCGACGACTCGGAGTTCGGCGTCGCCCTCACCCCCAAGGGGGCACAGACCTTCCAGTGGTCCGGCAGTCCCGACGGAGCGGGACGCTTCCCTCCCGGTGCCAAGCTCGCCGTCAAACGCGTCGGCGACACCACCATCTACGAGTGGACCGTGCCCTGGGAGCTCGTGAAGCTAACTCCCCAGCCTGGGCGTGTGTTCGGCTTCAACGCCGTCTTCCTCGACAGTGATCAGAAAGGCAAGACCGCCCGCTACTGGCTTGGCCTCACCCCCGGCATCTGCGGCGGCAAAGACCCCGCCGCCTTCCACGACTTCGTCCTCCTCGCCCCGTAGACACCACAGCCAACAACGACCGCCAGCCCTCCCCTACTCCGGCATCCCAGACTCCCTCCCTCTACCATCGCTCCCAGCCTACCTGGGATCGGCACACCCGTTCCCAGGTAGGTGCGCCGGGCCCCGGTGCACTCTCCCTATTCGCCCCACGCCGCCGCAAGCGGGAGAAGATGCCGGCTGGAAGCCAGCGCTCCCGGCCGCTCCCGTTCCAAGATAGGTGCGCCGGGCCCCGGGGCACTCTCCCTATTCGTCCCACACCGCCGCAGGCGGGAGAAGATGCCGGCTGGAAGCCAGCGCTCCCGGCCCGCCCCCACACAGGCAACCCCAATCACCACTCCCAGCCCATTCTGAATTCTCACTCCTGAATTCTGAATTCTCCCCCTCTACTTGACCGGCGTCAGCAGAATGGCATCGACGTTGAAGTGCTGGCCGACCAGGTTGGTCATGCGCAAGGTGTGCTGGCCCTTGGCCAGAGCGATCCGCACCGGCTTGCCGGCCGTATCCACCGGCTGGAAGGGCTGCCACTGCTCGGGATCCTCGCGACCCCAACCACCCGTGCCAGCCATGCGGATCACACCCGCGCCAGCCAGCGGCTTGCCGTCCAAACCAACCGAGCGCAGGATGGTCGTCTCCTGGGACGCGCCGACCACGGTCAACACATAGTCGCCAACCTTCGGGACGCTCAGTTCCCACTCCAGCCAGTGCCCGGGCTTGGCCCAGGAGTAGGCACAGGCCCCACCGTGGGTGTTCTTGTGGGCCGTGCTGATGACGATCTCGCCGCCACCCTCCTTGCTGAACTTCTCGCCTTCGACCACCGCGCTCGCGTCCCAGTTCAGCGACGCCTTGTCGGCCTTTACCGTATCGCGGCAGACCGCCGCGACCTTCAGTTCCACCACATCCAGGGGAGGCGTGAAGTCGGGGGCGGATGCGGACAAGGTCAACACATCTTCCTTCTCCAGATAGAACGCAGGCACCCCGCCAAACTCTGCGGCCGGGGCCTCGCGCAGGCCAATCCGCACGGCTGCGGCAGGCTTGCCCTTGAGTTTCGCCGCCACCTGGAAGAACCCAGCCGGGCCCGGCCAGGACAGCACCCCGCGCGCCTTGCCCTTGGCCACGCTCACCGTCAGGTCAGCCAGCGCCCGGCGCTGCGCGCCCTCCACCAGGACCACCGGGACTTTGTGCTCCACAGCTTTCAGCGACAGCATGTTGTCAAAGCGAATCTGGATCTCGGTGGTGCCGGCCGGAACGGTCAGCGCCACCATGCTCTTCGCGAAGCTCCAACCCTTGGCAGGCAACAGCTCCTCGTTCAGGAAGACATTCTTCGGGGCCTTGTCCACCCGCAACTCCACCTTCGCTTCGGCCGAAGCAACCACGGTCGCCCGGACCGCATGGTCCCCGTAGCTCGCCCCGAAGGTGACCTGCGCGGACGACTGGAACAGCACGTTCCCATCGCTCACCAGGCGCGTACCCTCGGCCATTGCCATGCCACTCACCAACACCGCAGTCAACAGATTCGCCAGTATCTGAGTCATCGTCTGATCGTCTCCATAGTGCTTGGGATAGCCCTACTATCGCGATCCCGCCCGGCAAATCAACCGTGCAGAGGTCTTGACGCGCCCTATTGACTCGCTACCGTTCCCTATCGGCAGTCCCCCTAACGGAGTTCCCCATGGCCCGCCCCCTCTCGGTACGTTTGCTCATGACCTGTGTTGCCACCAGCCTGCTCGCCCACGCCGCCCCGGTCGAAGTCCTCAACAAGGGCATCGGCGGGCACACCAGCGCCAATGGACTCAACCGCTACGCCCGCGACGTGGAGAAGCTCGCGCCCGACCACCTCATCCTCTACTTCGGCATCAACGACGCCCTGAACTCCCGCAAGCTCGTCCCCGTGGCCAACTTCCGCGCGAACCTGCAACAGATGATCGACCGGGCCCGCAAGCTCAAGGTCAAGACCATCATCCTCACCACCCCGAACCCCATCGTCGCCGCCTACCTCAAGAAGCGCCACCCCGCCCATCCCCAGCAGGATCTAGATGCCTGGCTCAAGACCTACGACCAAGCCGTCCGCGAACTGGCCAAGGAAA
>JABGQJ010000470.1 GCA_018648945.1 Victivallales bacterium | reverse complement strand
GCCCTGCATGTAGCGGCAGAGAATGTTGACTGAGTCGGCCCTGCCCGTATGGAACACCTGCTCAACCGACCGCCAGCTCTGCGAGCTCCGTACGGTCCTGACCTGCCCGAGTCTCCTGCCGTCCCGGTAGAGCCTCACCTGAAGGAAGGCCTGGCGAAACGCCGTGCTCCGGATGCTGCCGCTCAGCACGTAGGCAGTGTTGGGGTCGGCCTTGATGCCTTGGGTGATCTCGCCGAACTGCTCGTGCGTGTTGAGGATGTCCACTTGCAGGGCGCCTTTCCCATCCGGTCCCTTGTCGGGGACCAGCGACACCTTCTGCTTGACCGTGACGCCCATTCCCCAGTGAGCAGGCAACTGCCCGTCAGTGACTTCGGCAAAGTCACCGTTGCGCAGCAAGTTCCCATCCGGAGCCGGGAACAGACCGAAGAGGACGAAAAGGAAGCCGAGAATTGGGAGGAACTGTCTCACGATTGGTGGTGTTCCTGGCTGGCGCTATCGTGTGCGGCCCTGGTTGGGCCTCCGGTCACCTGTATTCGCTTCTCCGGCCTCCTCCGCGGTCGCGAAGTAGACGATGAACAGAAGGCAGTCCTCCAAGAGAACCCCCTGTGCCTCTGCCCTCTGTAGGTGCTTGAAACTGGTGACGCCTTCGTGTACCAGACCCATGGCGAGAACTCGCTGAAAGGCCGCGATTGTCTCCCCGCAACTCCGCTTTGCGTAGGTAGGGAAAGGCTCGGTACGATGGCGTCCGGACGGATCGTAGTCAAGCCAGTACAGTTCGCACGTGCCGTCGGGAAGGAGAAACTGGACCTGTCCGCCCAGGACAGCCAGCCCAACGGAAGGAGCCGACCGGACCGCCTCGAGTACGTCTCCCCTGCGCCATCCGGACTCTCCGCCGGACATGACGGCCTTGGCGAGAATCTCCCTCGGCAGATGTAGCTCTGGTGCGTCCACAGTACCTTGCTGGACTCGGGCGATCACTGGCGCCTACGGCGTGCCAGTGGACCCTCCGTCCGATGCGTCCCCGTGTTCGGTCCTACTCTCCCATTCAGCCCTGAGTATGCCGTAGAGGACCATATCCTCGATCTGGCCCCATTTCTTCTCGTGCTGCCGCAGGCAGCCCTCGTAGGTCATGCCGATCTTCGCCATGACCCGACCGGAGGCGGGGTTGCGTTTGCAGTAGCGACCGTGGATGCGGTTTAGTCGGAGAACGGAGAAGCCATAGGTGATGGCGGCCCGCGCGGCTTCGGTGCAGTAGCCATGGCCCCAGTCTGGCTTGCCGATCCAGTAGCCGATTTCCCCCCGCTCGGAGGAATTGGCCAGCCCCATCAAACCGATGGCACCAACCAGTTCGCCGGTATCCTGGCGGACGATGGCGAAGTTGACCAGGTCGCCGGCATCGAAGCGTTCCTGATGGGTGCCGATCCACTCCTCGGCCATGCCATCCTCGTAGGGATGGGGGATGGTCGCGGTCATCTCGGCGATGGCGCGATCGCCCGCCAGACGTTGCACGTCCCGGGCATCGGACAGCTCGAAGGGCCGGAGAAGGAGTCGCTCGGTCCGGAGTGTCGGACGCTGGCCCATACCGACTTACTTGCCCCCGAACATGAGGGTGAAGACCTCGTGGTAGTCCTCGACGAAGTGGGGCGTGATGCCCTTCTTGACCTTGTCGGGGATCTCGTCGAAGTCCTTCTCGTTGGCCTTCGGAACGATCACGTTCTTGACCTTCGAGCGCTTGGCGGCAATGATCTTCTCCTTGACCCCGCCGATGGGCAGGACGCGGCCGGTCAGGGTCAGCTCGCCGGTCATCGCCCAGCGGGCGGGGACCTGCTTGCCGCGGGCCAGGGAGATCAGCGCGGTGGCCATGGTGATGCCGGCGGAGGGACCATCCTTCGGAGTGGCTCCAGCGGGGACATGCACATGGATCTGCTTGCCCTCGAAGAAGGTCTTGTCGATGCCTAGCTCACTGCAGTGGGAGGTGACGAGGCTGTAAGCGATCTGCACGGACTCCTTCATCACGTCCCCGAGCTGACCGGTCAGTTTGGGGACGCCCTTGCCGGGCACGGCCAGGGCCTCGACATAGAGCGCGACACCGCCGAGAGAGGTCCAGGCCAATCCCATGACCACGCCGGGTTTGCCACGCTTCATTAGGGGATCATCGGTGAAGCGGGGTTTGCCGAGGTGCTCCTCGACGTTGTCGGGCGTGACCACTACAGGCTCGGTGATGATGCCTTCCGCCCGCCCAGCGGCGACCTTGCGCATGCAGCCGGCGAGAGCCTTCTCGAAGGCGCGGACGCCGGCCTCGCGGGCATAGCCCACGATCAAGGCGCGCAGGGCGGCGTCCTTGAAGGTGATATCCGCCTTGGTCAGCCCGTGGCGGGGCAGAAGTTTCGGTACCAGATGCCGCCGCCCGATCATCAGCTTCTCCTGCATGATGTAGCCGGAGAGATTGATGACCTCCATGCGGTCGAAGAGCGGGGCAGGGATCGTGTCCGGCACGTTGGCGGTGGCGATGAAAAGGACCTTGGAGAGGTCGTAAGGCACATCCAGATAGTGGTCGCGGAAGGCGTTGTTCTGCTCGGGGTCGAGGACCTCGAGCAGGGCGCTGGAGGGATCGCCCTGGTAGGAGGCGCCCAACTTGTCGATCTCGTCGAGCATGATAACCGGATTCGAGGTGCCGCAGGTCTTGATCGCCTGCACAACCTTGCCCGGCAAGGCCCCGATATAAGTCCGCCGGTGCCCCTTGATCTCGGCCTCGTCGCGCATGCCGCCGAGAGAGAAGCGGTAGAACTTGCGCCCCAGGGCCTCGGCCACGCCCTTGCCCAAGGAGGTCTTGCCAACGCCTGGAGGGCCAACGAGACAGATGATCGAGCCTTCCACCGAGCCCTTGAGCTTGGCCACCCCGACGAATTCCAGGATACGCTTCTTCACATCGTCCAGTCCGTAGTGGTCACGGTTCAGGACGCGCCGGGCGCGGGCCACATCGAGGAAGTCCTCGGAGAACTCCTGCCAAGGCATGCCGGTCAGCCAGTCCAGATAGTTGCGCGACACGGCGAATTCGGGGGATTGGGGTGAGAGCACGCTGAGCTTGTCAAGCTCGTCGCCAATCCGAGTCCGGGCTTCCTCCGGCAGGCCCTCCCCCAGTTCTTCGAGGCGGTCGCGGTAGCGCTGGATCTGCTCGGTCTTGTCGTCCTTCTCGAGCCCGAGTTCCTCCTTGATCGCCTTGAGCTGCTCGCGCAGGAAGAACTCCCGCTGCTGCTTGCTGATCTTCTCCTCGATCTGGTGGGTGATCCGCTCCTTGAGCTCGTTCAGATCCAACTCTTTGCGCAGCAGGAAGAGGGCCTTCTCCAGGCGGGTATGTACCTCCAGGCACTCCAGAATTTCCTGGAGTTCCTCGCGCGTGGAGGCGGTCATGGTGACCGAGAAGTCGGCCAGCCGCCCGGGGTCGCCCCAGTCGGCGCGGGCAAGAAACATCTTGATCTCTTCGGAGAACAAGGGGTTGTGCTGAATGAGATCGCGCATGGAGCCCATGATCGCCAGACAGATGGCCTTCATGTCAGCATCTTCGTCGAGGATATCCTCGACATAGAGCACCTGGGCGAGGGTGTGTTCTCCTCGTTTGGTGGCCTTGAGGATCTCGAAGCGCATGATGCCCTGACAGAGAGCCTGGGCGCTGCCGTCCTCGCCTTCCTCGAAGCGCATGATCCGGGCGGCCGTCCCCATACGATGGAAATTGCGCGTGATTCGGTCGCCGTCCTCGGACGTGCTCTCCTCACGCGCCAGCACGAAGCCAAGGGTCCGCTCGGGGGTTTCGTTGGCGACCTTCTTGAGCAGGTCGGCCTCCGTCCCCGGCGAGAGCATGACCGGGAACATCAAGCCAGGGAATACAGGCTTGGCCCCGGCGGTCATCAGGTAAAGGCGATCCGGGAGTTCTTTCGACGCCAGGATGATGTCAGTTTCGGCACTCATCGCTTGTTCCTCCGGCAAACTGTGGCCCTTCCCATGTTCTGCATGGGTGCTGCCCTGCTACTTCTCGTTGATGCGGACTTCGGGCCTGTTCGGTATTCTAGACGGCGCTCACGCGCGGGAGTTCCCGAGTCTAAGCCAGGAGACCGGCTTGCGCGGCCAGCATATCGGCCGGTCGGTTCGTGCATACCTTGTCCACCCCCAGCCGGCCATAGTGTGCCAGCCAGGAGGGCGCGTCCATGGTCCAAGTCATGACCCGGACACCTGCGGCGTGGGCGGCAATGACGGTATCCAGACTCACCACCCCATGGTGTAGATGCACCCAGGGGAAGCCATGGTCGAGCGCGGTGGCGACGGCACCGGGCTTGGAGCCAAGGAAGGCCAACGGCACCCCTGCATCCTGCTCGCGAACCTGCAGCAATGCGGCGAGTTCGAAGGAAGACACCACATGCCCCGAGCCATCGGCGGGTGCATACTCGCGCAGGAGGCCGGCCAAGCGCTGGGCGGCCGCCGGCCGGGCAAAGTGCTTGACCTCCACATTCAGTCGCACGCCATGCGTATGCACCATAGCCAGCAGTTCGGCCAGCGTGGGAACGCCCTCGCCAGCGAACTCGGCGGAAAACCAAGCCCCCGCATCCAGGGCGCGCAGTTCGGCCAGCGAAAGATCGGCGATCTTGCCCGTGCCGTCGGTGGTGCGATCCACCGATGCGTCGTGCATGACCACCAGCTCACCATCGGCACATTCGTGGATATCCAGCTCAATCCAGCCTGCCCCGGCAGCGATGGCAGCCCGGAAAGCGGCCATGGTGTTCTCGGGGTGGGTGGAGCTAGCCCCACGGTGGGCTTCGACGAGGAGTGGACAGGACGAGGGGTTGGGCATCGCGCGGGACCTTGTGTGAACAGACGGGCAGAAGCTCGCACTATAGCGCATGTCCCCCGCTCGCGCGCCTGCGAGGACACGCCCCGCGAGGGCACGAGTTCTCCCGTGGCCCCGGGTTCCGCCGGGTAAAGCCCGCGGATGGCTCCGGGGCTCGCGCGACCGCCGACCTGTTACTAGCTCTCCCCGGGCTCTTTCGCCAGAATCGCCAGGCGCAGTCTCTCGTCGGAACGGGGAGGGGACTTGAGTCTCGCCAGTCCCCACATGAGCCACCAGATGAGATAGACCCCCGCACACAGGAGGGCACCGATGAACAGTAGATATGCGCTCACCGCCACGATGCCATACACGCCGAGGAAGCCGACAACTACGACCGCGATCAGCAGCACCAGTAGTTTCTTCGTCTGGCGGAGGCTGTTCTCCAACCTGTCCAGTTTCTCCAGCACCCGTGCCATGTCCGTCCGCTCGTCCATTTGCCGTGGTCTCCCAATGGTGGTGTGAAGCGACTCTGTGCCCAGGCACAGGTCATTCCCTGGCAAGACCATACCTCTGCGGGAGCGGACGCGCAAGGTTTGGGGACGGGGTTTGAGCGCATGACAGTAGAGGCCGGTCGGTTCTCGCCACCCCGTGCATAGCTGGCTATGGGCATCCTCATCGATGCCTGTTCATGTCAGGGTTGCGCTCCCGGAACCGCTGGTCGCACGGGCCGCGCCCCGATATGGGGTCCCATGTTGGCCAGCACTGGCGCGGGGAGCCGATCCATGGATGGACGGAATGGACTCCATGGACAGGCATGGACGATGGACGGGGACCGCGTGCCGAGGTCTGGGGCTGGCCCGCCGCGCCCGCCAGGAGCTCGCGCAGATCGCCGGAACCGACCACGGCACCCCCGCCGACTGGCATCACTGGCTGGGCACCGAGCCAACCTGGGACGCCGTTCCCTACCTGCCCTACGCGCCACCGACTCGCCAGGCCCCCTCCTGCGCGCCGCGAGTTGCGAGCACGCAACGGGGGGCAGGTCAGATGGTCGGCAAGCCGACGGGGGGCTTGACAGGCAACTGGATTCGCGCCATGCTCTGGAAACATCTGTATGGCTACCCAGGAGCCACGAATGCGAACCACGCTACTCGCCATTACCTGTCTGTCCGCCATCATCGGTCGCGCGGATGAGGCAGCTGCTGGCCCTGCCTTGATGGCTGTCGTGGACTTCGAAGGGAAAGGGCTCAGGAAACTGGGGGACAGTCGGCTCGTGCATACGCTGAAGAAGACGGCCGCCGTCGCCTCGCCTGTCCGTCATGGCAAGCGCGCGCTC
>JABGQJ010000047.1 GCA_018648945.1 Victivallales bacterium | reverse complement strand
AGAACCAAGAGCATGCAGGGTCGGCAAAACTCACGCCGGGGGCATGGCAGACGGTGGAGTTGAGCCTGGATGCCAAGGGCTTCCCCGGCCACTGGCACGGCCCCAATGACGGGCTCTTCTACTTCCCCGTGCGGCGGTTGCTGATCGCCGCCAGCAACCTGCCCAGCAAGGAGGGGCGTTTCTGGCTGCGGGACATCCAGATGCTCACCGAAGACACCTCCATGCTGTGGGGCGTCGAAGTCCACACGAAGCAACCCGGGAACATCTTCTTCCATGCGGAGCAACCCGCCACCCCCGCCATGCACATCCATAACCGCGTGGCAGCCCCGGCCCAGGTGGAAGCAAGCTGGCGACTCGTGGACCAGACCGGACGGGAAATCCAGACCAGCAAGCAAGCCCTGGCCTTCGCGCCATGGGAACGCAAGATCCTCAGCCCAAAACTCCCTAGCCTCGACTATGGACACTATCTGCTCTCGGTCACCCTCCGTTCCGGCAACACCGTGGTGGGCTCGGGCGAGGGTGGCTTTGGCATCGTCGAGAAGCTACCCAACTATGGTCCCAAGAAGGACCCAAAGTCCTACTTCGGGATGCACATCAACAACGTGCCTGCAGCCGCTCGGATCGGTGTGAAGTGGGATCGTCCCCAGCGCGCCTGGTGGTGGGGCGAATCCCGGCGCAAGGACTACCTCTGGCCCGATACCAACATGGACCTGGCTCCCGAGTACGGCATCGGGGTGATGATGACCCTTCATTACGGACCGCCAAGCTGGGCCAAGAAACTGGCAGGGGAGCGTCCGCTCTGGCCGCCGCCACCAGAACTGATGGCAGGCTGGGCCGACTACGTGGCCGCCTGTGTAAAACGCTACGACAGCCGCGTGGACTGCTGGGAGATCCAGAACGAGCCAGATCTCACCTGCTACTACCACGAGAAGATCCCTTTCGAGACCGGCATCCAGAGCTATGTGGAGATCATCCGCACGGCCCACAAAGCGATCCGAGCCACGGGCTCGAAGCATCCTGTCTCCGGGGTGGATGTGAGCGGCGGCGACTACCGCAACAATCTCCGTTTCTCCCGCGCCGTGCTCAAGGAAGTGGGTGCCCTGATCGATATCTACACCGGGCATCCTTACGCCTCGCCGCGTTACTTCGGTGCGGGCAAGAGCCCTCTCTTCCCGCTCCAGAATCGGCTCGTGGAGAAGCTGGAACTCTCCAAAGCCATGCTGCGGGAGTTCGACGGCGAACGGCCCATTTGGGTCGGCGAAAAGGGCTGGGGACTGGATGTGAAGGAGCCACTGACTGGACCCCATTCCATGGCCTACGCCGCCTGTGTGGCCCAAGCCCTGATCACCGGCCGCTCGGTGCCCGGCGTCAGCCGCTGGTACTGGTTCCTGCAGAACGGGGCCAATGAGAGCGGCCATGAGTACGGCCTCTGGCGCGGCAACCCCGCCCAGCCCCTTCCCGCCGCCATCGCCTATGCGGGGTGCGCCCGGTTTCTCCACCACGTGGCACCAGCCCGCAGGCTGGGACTGCCCGACGGACTCCAGGGCTTCGCCTTCAAAGGCAGTGATCCGGCCCGCGCGGTGGTCGCGCTCTGGACGATGAGCGACGATGCAGTGCTCCAGGCCGACTGGCCCGCGGGCACCAAGGCCTACACCATGTACGGGCGCGAGGCCAATCCCGCAGCACTCGCCCTAACCCGCGCCCCAGCCTACCTCGTCGCCCCGCTGGCCAGGGCCGAAACTCTCTTCGCCAAAGTCGAGCAAGCCGCCCCCAAGCCCCGCGTGCCGGTCCGTGTCGAGGCCGTCCACTTCGCCCATGCCAACATCCTCAATGCCCGCCTCCGGAATCTCCTGCCCCAGCGGGTCCGGGCGGAACTCCGCGTGGGTGGCAAGACGACCCGGGCCATCCTCAAACCCAAGGCCGAAGGCACGCTGGCGCTCAAACTCCCCACGCCAGTCCCGGAGACCGTCGCAGTCGAGATCCTCGCCGAGGGGATCCCAGTCCTGAAGCAAACCTTGTCCCCGCGTTTCGCCCCCTGCCCTCGCCGCTCCCCCACGGTCGACGGGGACCTGGCCGAATGGGGTAAGCCCCAGGCCACCCTTGCCAACCGCAAGGACATCCTGCCCCCCGACCCGAACATCGGCTGGAGTGGTCCCGAGGATCTCTCCGTCGAAGCCTGGTGGGGCTGGAGCAGGAAGGGACTGTGCTTCGCGGCCCGCGTGCAGGACGAGACCCACTCCGTCGCCGACGCCACTGCCGGGACCTTCTGGAAGAGCGACAGCATTCAGCTCGCCATCGACGTTGGCAACGATGCCGGGGACGAACCCGAATTCGGTCCCGACGACCGCGAATTCGGCTTCATCGCGGCTGGCGAGAGAGGCAAGGCCTTCGAGACGGTCCCCAGATCCCGCGAGCTCGCCATGGCCTGCGTCGCCAAGCGCGAGGGGACAAGCACGGTCTACGAAGCCATCATCCCCTGGCGGGAACTCGGCACCAGAGCCTCCGTCGGTCGCGTGCTGTCCCTGAACTTCATCGTCAACGACAACGATGGGCACGGACGTTCGTACTGGATTGGCCTACGGCCTGGCATCGGCGAAGCCAAGCGCCCTGGGCTCTACCTCGATGTGTCCCTTGCCAAGTAGGCTCTCGCGAAGGAACTGACGTCTGGTGTCAGTCCTGAATGCGCTTGTCTCTCGTTGTCATCAGGATACACTCCCCGGTCATGAGGTCCCGCAGTCCCTCGACCCGCCAGTGTTCCGGCCCAACCGACGGGTCGGCCACCAGCACTTCGCCATCGTCTGGGAAGCCCAGGATCACCACGGCATGGGGTTCTCCGATCTGCCACCCCCACTTCCGCGTGTAGCGTGGATCGCTCTCGCTGATTTCGGCGGTGAGGGCAACACTGGCAATCGCCGGCAGGTTGCGGCTGGCCTGAAGCTCGGCCAGGGACAGCATGCAGGCCCGCGGCCGGTACGGCGTGCCCTTGGTCTTGACTAGCAGTCCCCGGAAGAGCCCATGGGTGGTCGTTCCCTTGGCGGAGGTCAAACACAGGCCCGCCATTTCCTGCTCCGTGGCCTCGATCCCGTGGTAGCGGAGGAGCGTGGCCGCAGCTGCGGCCGAACACGAGGCCAGTCCCGACTGGATGCAGACGTCGCCTTCCCAGAGGTCTCCGCAAGCGGGCGTGTCACTCAGCAAGGGCGCGACAAGCGCCCAGGAGGCGGCCCCCACCAGCAGGACGACAAAAGGTACGCGACGCCATCGCGGAATGCGCGAGCGCAGCAACAGCCCTGCCAGCATAAGGGACAGAGGGAAGGCGAAGTTGCCACAGACAGGAAGACATCGCAGCGGCAGCAACTGGGCGATGAGCACGGAGCCCGAGAACACGAAGCCAAACAGCAGAAGCAGCGAGGCGAGAATGCCTCCCCAAACCCCGAGCTGCCAGGCCTTCGCCCGAGCGCTCAGCCTGTAGACGGCGAACAGAAGGGCAATCCCAACAGCAACCATCACCATGGCTGCGAGCCAGAGATCCGCCCTGCCGTGCATCTGTCTACCCCCACTTCTGGCGGCTTGTTCTCAAGACGATCGTCTACTCTGAATCCGAGGTCAAGGTACCATACCGGAGGAGGAACCACAAGAAATGCCACGGCGGGGAGGGAGCGGGGCAAGCTGGGCGCCGGGACAACTGGCGAGGACTGGCAGTCATGGCTATCTTGTAGAGAAGCAGAGAAAGGCTGCGGACCAAACAGCATGCTCACCGGTTTTATCGGCGATATCCACGGCAATATAGATGCGCTCGAGTCCAGCCTGGAGGCACTCCGCAGGCACCGGGTCGAGCGCATTATCTGCACGGGTGATATTGTCGGCTACGGGGCCTGCCCGCGGGAGTGCATCGACTTGACGCGGCAGCTGGAGATTCCCTCCGTATTGGGCAACCATGACCAATACACGACACAGCTGGGGAAGGACTGGGCGATTCGCCCCGCTGCCGAGCATGCGATCCGCTGGACCCAGACCCATCTGGAACGGGGGCATCTGGACTGGCTGGGGGCACTTCCCAGGACCCTCGACTTCGGCACCTTCACAGTGTGCCACGCATCCCATGTGTGGTTCCCCGCCTGGCCCTACGTGATCGGTAGGCGAGAAGTGATCCAGCACCTGCTATCCCAACCCAGGCAGCTCTGCTTCAACGGGCATTGCCACGCTCCCATTCGCATCAGCCACCGCCCCGGACGACTACCGGCGGTCGACACTCTCGGCAATATGCTGCTACCGCGCAACCAGCGCCTGACCGTGGGAGTCGGCTCCGTCGGGCAACCGCGCGACAGCGATTGGCGAGCGTGCATCGTGATCTATGATGAAGCCCGCCAGTTCATCCGCGTCCTCCGGGTGCCATATGCAGTGGAGAAAGCCCGGCGGCGCATCTTGGATGCCGGGTTGCCCACGGAGCTGGCCGACCGCTTGCTCGTCGGGCACTAGCCGGATCGATGCAGGCACATCATCGCCAAGGCCGCGATCGCCCGCAAGCCATCCCGCAGAACGGGACCAACGCCGAACAGGACGTGGCACCCGTCAAGGTCGGCGTTCCGGCACAACGGGCTGAGATGCAGTGCAACCCGGGTCCGCAGTAGATCCGCGTGAGTAATCCAGGCTAGGCGCTGAAGAAATCCGGGTACCTCTCGGTCCACAATTCCAGCGTCTCTTCGTAGATCCCGTTCTCGTCCTTGCCGAAAACGCCTCCCTTAGTGAGCACGATCACGTGCAGACCGGCTTCCTCGATCTGGGCATGCTTCAGGAACTCCAGAGCATTTTCCCTGCCCGGGGCCGTGTAGACGTAGTAGTGCGAGTAGTCGGTGCCCTCGCCGTCGCGATTCTCCACGTGCTCGATCTGTAGTTCCGCATCGGCCAGCAGCGAATCCAGGTTGGGGATCTCCAGGCTGACGTCGGGCGCGGTGCTGACGCGGAAGTACTCGGCGCCGGGGTACTCGGGGAAGGCGGCGGAGGCCTCCCGCCACAAGGCATAGTGAAGGTCCTTGCTGCCGACAAAGGCAACGAACTTGTCCTGGTGCGCGCCATAGCCGAAGTAGATGTCGTGGCGGCACATGAGATCGCCCCCCACACGCTCGTTGACATAGGAGAGCTGCAGTAGAGCCTGGCGCGCATCCTGCGCACTCCCGTAGCGGTAAGCCACGTACTTGAAGGTATCTGGGTTCGCCTCGGCCATCTGCCAGAAGGTGCGTTGCACCTTGCCGCGGCCCTCGAAGAACTTCTTGAGATCCTTGCCAGGGCCACCGCGCATCTTGAACGCCAGGACAACGATGACGAGCAGTACCACGCCGGCGATTGCCCCATAGACCCAGACTGGCACGGTCTTGGCAGTGCCCACCTCAGCATCCGGCGTGGGCTCGGCGGAGCCCGACGCCTCCTCAACCGGGGAGTCCTCCCCGGTTGTCCCAGACTCCTCAACGGGGGCTGGCTCCTCAACCGTGGCCGTTTGCGCGGCAACGACAGCAGCGGCGGCGAGGCGGCCCTTGTAGGCCGCGTATTCGGCATCCACGTTCGTGTGGGCAACGGTGGCAATCTGCGCCTCGTGGGAGGCCTGGGCGTCCACAGCCACTGCGATTGCGTCCTGCTTCCTGGCGATCAGCACAGCCGCTTTCTCGCGGGCCACGGCGGCGAGACGCTCTCGTTCCACCGCAACCAGGGAACCGACCAGGGCGGCCGCAGTGGTCCACTCCCCAGCGACGAAGAGATACCCCTCGTTCTCGTTGGCCTCGTTGGCCAGTTGGCTCTGCTTGGCCAAGACAAGCTGGTTGGCTTCCCGTTCGAACGCTCCCATGTCCGCTTCGTGGGCCGCAAGCTTCTCCTCGACATAGGCCTCCCTCAACGCCTCGGAAGCCACCGGATCAAATCTGAGCAAGAGCTTGTCATTGCCTCTGATCCGGGCAATGTCTTCCACACGCACGACCTTGGAGCCAACCTGGATGACCTCTAGATTCCTGTCTCGGTACTGGCCGCGAGCCCGACGGGCGATCTGGGGATTCGTGGCGTAGTAGAAATCGACCATGTCCCCTTTCTTGTAGATGAGATACTTGGCCTCCGCCTCGACCTTCAGCTTGGCCGGGTCAAGCGGGGCAAAGCGCTTGGCGACCATTCCGTCGACAGTTCGTTTGGTGCTCGCCGCAACCGCCTCGTCACCACGAACTGGCGTGGCAATCACCCCGGTCGGGCAACCGGGCTCGGCGATGGAGAACCGGGCAAGAATTTCCTGTTCCAGCCTGCGCTGGTCAGTACCGGGAGGAGCGACGGCCAGGCGTTCCTCCGCAAGGCGCTTCAGGACCGCGACTCGGCGGGACGAGACAGTCTGCTCGCCCCCATCTTGGGCCGACAGGGAGGGGATCATGCCCAGACAGGCAATCCGGAGCATGGTCAGCGCGAGCATGGTACAGGTTGGGAATGACTTCATCGCAGTCTCCGGAAGGGGTGTGGTGGGAACCGCCCCGTCTGTGCCAAGCAGCGGCTAGGGTCACACTCTACTGTATTCTAGCAAGCGAATGCCCATCCGGCAATCGTGCCGCCGCCTTTTCAGGCAGAGAGTTCGCACGGGCCTGCGTGGTCGGGTTCGCAAAACAGATGCGGGAGATGCATTCATTGAAGCTCTCCTCGCCGCTGAGTATGTCGATCTCCACGCGTAGGAAGTAGACTGGGACATCCCTCCGTTCCAGTCGTGGGAAGCGCACCGCGTCCTTCTCGGTGGTGACGATCATGTCGGCCCCGGCAGCCTGGCTGCAGTTCACGAAGTCGATGATCTCCTGCTGGCGGTAGCGATGGTGATCAGCGTAGCGCTCGGCATACACGAGGTCCGCGCCGTGCTCGCGGAGAAACTTCTCGAAGCCCTCGGGCACGGCAATGCCGCTGATCGCGGACACCTTCCTCCCCGCGAGAGTGGTCAAGGGCGATCGCTCTTCGGTATAGACGTCCTGCAAGTGCTTCGGCCGATGTGTGCACTCGATGATCTCCGCCTTGGAATTGTGTTTGCGGATAAATCGCTTCAAGTGGCGCAGATGGCTCCCCCCGGAGGATTTGGTCAGGAAAATGAAATCGGCCCGTCGGAGATTCTTGATTGGTTCGCGCAGCAGACCGCGCGGCAGGGGATGGTGGTTGTGGAATGGGTTCGTGGAATCGACCAGAAGAATGCTGACGGTGGGTTTGAGCCGCAGATACTGGAACCCGTCATCGAGCAGCAACGTGTCCGCCCCCAGTTCACGGATGGCGTAGAGCCCGCCCTTGACGCGGTCCTTGTCCACCACCACGGCAACGTTCTTCAGGTTCGAGGCCAGCATGAACGGCTCGTCCCCAGCCAGGGCCGAGTCCATCAACAAGTGCTTGCCGTCGGAGACCACGCGCGGTGGCATGCTCTTGTAGTCGCTGACGAAAATGCTGAGCAGGCGAGCCCAGAGGGGGCGGGGGGTGCTGCGGTAGCCGCGACTGAGAATGGCGACCTTCCGTCCCTTCGCCGAGAGAGTTCGCGCAAAGACCTCGACCACTGGCGTCTTGCCGGTGCCCCCCACCGTTAGGTTGCCCACACTGACCACGAAGCAACCCAGCATGCGCTGGCGGATCACCCGCTCCCGGTACAGAGTCAGGCGCAATTGGACCACATTGCGGTAGATGCGGGACAGGCAGAACAGAAAGCCGCGAAACGCCCGGTCGTAGATCGTGCGACGACGACCGTTCATGATCTCGACGACGTATTGCTCGCTATGCTCGCAGAATTCGCGGAAGGTCATGCAGGCCCTATGGCAACCAAAAACACCGAAACAAAAGGCAGTCCAGGACTATACTCCCCAGCGACGACGGCTCAAGGGCCACCGTGCCGCGGCCGGCGGATCCCGTCGGCGGCCGCAGATCAACCGTGGGCAACGCTGGCAGGTCGGGGCCACCTCGGTATATTCCAAGGACCGCCCGTCACCAGGAAAAAGCCGGGCGAGGAGCACACCGCCCCATGGATTCCGTCGAAGCCACCGCAAAAACCAGCAAGCCCTGCGCACCGGATGCGTTCCTTGTCCCGTTGCGGGAGGAGATCGCCCGCGTTCTCGTGGGCCAGCGCTCACTGGTGGACGCCTTGCTGATTGGTCTTCTCACCCGCGGTCACGTGCTGGTGGAGGGGGTGCCGGGGTTGGCCAAGACCCTCGCGGTGAAGACCCTCGCTCGGGCGGTAGGCGGCGTGGTGTCCCGCATGCAATTCACCCCCGACATGCTGCCCGCCGACCTGGTGGGCTCCCAGATCTACCGCCCGCACGACGGCACGTTCTCGGTCGGCAAGGGCCCCATTTTCGCCAATCTGGTTCTGGCGGACGAAGTGAACCGAGCCCCCGCCAAGGTCCAGAGCGCCCTGCTCGAAGCCATGGAGGAGCACCAGGTGACGATCGGCGGCGAGACCTTCCCCCTCCCCTCCCCCTTTATGGTCATGGCCACCCAGAACCCCATCGAGCATGCGGGCACATACCCCCTGCCAGAGGCGCAGATGGATCGCTTCATGCTGCGGGCGGTCGTGGACTACCCCAGCCGAGACGAGGAACGGCTCATCCTCGAACGCATGGGCCATCCCCGTGCCTTTCCCCCCGCCCAGCAGGTCGTGCAACTCAGTGATCTGCTCGAGGCCCGGAAGGCCGTGGACCAGATCCGGATGGACGAGACGGTCGAGGAGTACATTCTCGACCTCGTGCTCGCCACCCGCCCCAGCCAACGCGACCAGCTTTCCGCCCGCCAGGCGGAGTTCCCCCATGGTGACTACGAGGGGTGCATCGAACTTGGGGCATCGCCTCGCGCGAGCCTGGCTCTGCACCTTGCCGCCAAGGCCCGTGCCTTCCTGGACGCGCGCACCTACGTGATTCCGGACGATGTGAAAGCCATTGCCCCGGCCGTTCTGGGTCACCGCCTGCTCCCCACCTACGAAGCCGAAGCGGAAGGCCTGGACGCGAGCGAACTCGTGCGTCGGCTCCTTCGTGACCTGCGCACGCCTTGAGCACCCCCATGGAAACCAGCGACACCCCCCGCCGGATTCGGCGCCTTGAGTTCCGCACCCGCCGAGCCGTGAACGAATTCGCGCCCGGTGCCTACCGCAGCCTGTTCCGGGGCCAGGGGATGGAGTTCGCCGAGGTGCGTGAATTCCAGACCGGCGACGACGCGCGCATCATCGACTGGCGGGCCACCGCCCGCCTTGGGCACCCAGTAGTCAAGCGCTTTGTCGAGGAGCGGGAACTGACCCTCATGCTCCTGGTGGACGGGTCTGCGTCCTGCCGTTGCGGACACACGAGAGAACGCCTTCTGGAACTGGCGGCGGTCTTTGCCTTCAGCGCCCTGCGCAACCACGACCGAGTGGGGGCCATGCTCTTTGCGTCCCAGCCGGAGGTCGTCCTGCCCCCGGGCCAAGGACGCCACCAGGCCCACCGTCTGCTGCGGGAACTGCTGACCCACGAACCAGCAGGCAACGGCACCGATCTGGGCGCGGCGTTGACGGCGGCCCAGCGGGGAGCGCGGCGAGGCACCGTCTTTGTCCTGCTCAGTGACTTCCTGGACCAAGGGTTCGATGCAGCTCTCTGGCGCGTGGCCCTGCGCCATGACGTGGTGGCCGTGCGGGTCCATTCGCCTGGGGGCCACGCACCGCCGCCCGGTCTCTTGATCTCCCTGGCCGACGCCGAATCGGCGGACACCGCCATGGTCGAGACCACCGCTGACCGGGCAACGCTCTTCCAGGCAGTCGCGCAACGCGGCGAACGGATCGATCAGCGCCTGCGCGCCGGGGGGAGCGAGGTGCTGGCCATCGGGGAACATGACGATCCCGTGCCGCGCCTCGCCCGCTTCCTTGCTCGCCGCCGACATGCCCGGACGGAACCCAGACTGCGGGGCCGCAGACGATGACACCTCGGAGCAGAAACCACACCTGGGCCGGGATGGCCCTGCTGCTGCTCCTTCTCTTTGCGGTGGGGGGATGGCTGCGCAACCCGCCGCCACGCATCCTTGACGTGAACACGAACCTGCCGGACGCCGGAACGGTGCCGCTCGGCGCGGAAGTGACCTGTCAAATCCGCCTGGTGACGTCCTGGCGGCAACGCCCCGACGGTGCCCTGCGGATCGAACTGCCGGAGGGAATCAGCCTGGCACCCGGTGCCCGGGTCCGCCTCCAGACCCTAGGCTGGGGAACGGCGCGCTGGCACTTCCTCCTGCAACTTCGCCCCTCCCGCCCAGGCCCCGTCGCCGGCGCGATGGTCCATATCGGCTGCGGCAAGGGAGCGCGGGCGGTGCCAATCGGCCTTGACCTGCCCGAATTCACTGTCGCCATGCCGGAGGCCGAGCCGGGCGAGCCCGAACCAGCTCCGCTTCCCGAAACCAAGGAACAGCCATCCGGACTCGCCTGGCTGCTGCTGGCAGCCGCGGGCGGCATCCTCTGGTTCTGGCGACGGCGCCGGAAGCAGCCAGCCGCCCTCCCCTCAACCGAGGCAGAAGGGTCACCGTCCCTGCTTGCTCGCCTGGCAGCCCTACGCGCTCGCCTGGAGACTCCGGATGCGGCACTCTTTGCCGCACTCTCCGATCTAGTGGCCGAGTATCTGCAGGCCCATCACAGCGTGCCCGCCGCAGGTCTTACCCTGCGCGAACAGGCCGCCTGGCTGAGCCATTCCCGCGCCCTGAACGCCTCCCTGGCGGAACGCCTCATCCGGTTCTGGAAGACTGCGGAAGCCGTGCGCTTTGCGGGCGAGGATGTGGGCCCGGAACAGGGCCAGGAAGCGTTCGCGGCCGCCTGGGATCTCCTCGACCACGACCGAGGAGGGCCGCAATGACCTTTGCCAGGCCCTGGCTGCTGCTCTTTCTGCCGCTGGTCGTCGGTTTCGCCGGCTGGGCTCTGCGGCGCTGCCCCCCCACGATCCGCCTGCCCTCGCTGATGGACCTCGGCACGGCAACCGACAAGCGCCCAAGCCAACCCCTCCTGCCGCTTCTGCTGGAGGGCATGGCAGGTATCGGCTTGCTCCTCGCCCTGGCAGGGCCACAGCGCATGGCCACGGTCGAGCACCAGCAGCGCGAGACCCTGGACATCGTGCTGGCTCTCGATATCTCGGGCAGCATGGGAGCCTACGACGCCCCCCCCGAAATGGACCCCGAAGCAGTCGCCAGCGCGGTCGAGACTGGCGAACTGAGACCGAGGTTGGCGGTGGCCAAGCAGGAACTCGTCCGCTTCGTCCAGGCGAGGCCCGCAGACCGCATGGGCCTGCTCGTGTTCTCCCAGCGCCCCTACCTCGCCTGTCCCCTCACCTTCGACCACAACTTCCTGCGCCAGCGTCTGCACGATCTGGAGACGGGCCTCATCCCCGACGGCACAGACCTGGCTGGCGCGCTCGTCAGCGGCACCGGCCAACTGGCTGACTCCACCTCCCCCAGACGGGTTCTGGTTCTCTTCAGCGATGGCGAGGCCAACGTGGATGCCCCCCTCTCGCCCCTGCAAGCAGCGTCCCTGGCTGAGGCCGCTGGACTCATCGTCTACACCGTCGGGGTCGGCGGCAGTCATGCCTTTGTCCGTCGCCCGGGCCTGGTAAGGGACCGATTCGTCCCCATACCGGCCGAGCGCCACGAAGGGCTCTTGCGCCAGCTCGCAAAGCGCACCGGCGGCGAGTATCTGCGAGCCACCGACGCAGCCGACTTTGCCGCCGCCCTGCACCGCATCGACCAATTGGAGCGCGCCCCGGTCGAGCACCTGGCCATCACCCATGCAACCGACCTGTCCGCAACGGTTCTGCTCGCCTCCCTGGTGCTTCTTCTGACCGGCCTGGTCCTGAGCCGCACGCGCTGGCTCACCATCCCCTGACGCCACCTGCCCCGGGGGGAAGGGTCAGTATTGGACCGTGCGCGGGGCATGGCGGGCCGAGGCAAGCAGGCGCTGCAGCATGTCCAACCTCAGTTGCGCAACGCGTTCCCGATAGGCTGGCTCCCCTGCCACATTCTCGTATTGGCCATGGGGCCGATCCAAGTCGTACAGCGTCTCGCTGCCATTGTCCCGCACGATGTAGTGGCAACACGACGTATGCAGCGACCGCGCGCCCTGCATTTCCGTCAGCGCCGACTCCCGCGTAGCGGGGGCATCGGGTGCCAAGGGCAGCGGCTGGCCCTGCAGATGCCGAGGCAGCGGGATGCCAGCACAGGAAAGCAAGGTGGGGACCATATCGACCGCCTCCACGAAATGGGGGCAGACCCGGCCCGGTTCCTTGATGCCCTTTGGCCAACGCATGATGCAGGGAACGCGGGCGATGCAATCGGGCGACGGGTACCCCTTGCCATAGTTCATGTATTCACCGAGGAACTCGCCGTGGTCGGAGGTGTAGACGACGATCGTGTTCTCACCCATGCCACACTGCCCCAGGCACTGGAGAATGCGCCCCACATGATGGTCCACCTCGCTGCACATGGCGTAGTAGCCATGGGTAGCGCCCCGCAGCTCCTCGTCGCTGTAGACATGGCCAGCTCGTTCCCGGGACATGCCATCAGGGAACTCGGTGATCGGCAGGCTCCCGGGATCGTACAGGTCGAGGAATTCCTGCGGTGCCACCCACGGGCTGTGTGGTGAATAGAAGCCCGCAATACAGAGGAACGGGGTCTCGCGTCCTTGCTGGCCCCGGACGTACTCCATCGTCTGCTCGGCGACGAAGGCCGTGTGCGTGAAGTCGCTCTTCCCCCGGTACGCAAGGGCACGCTTCGGGAACCGCTCCTCGGGGTGAGGGACATGGTCGCCCTTGCGCGTGATCGATTCCCAGACGCCTGCCGCAGGCGGCAGGCCGAGGCTGGCATACTCCAGCTCACGGGGATCGCGAGCCCGAATCCAGGCCCGGTAGGCGTCTTCGTAGCAACCTGGCTCGTCGCTGATCTCCAGATGGTCGAACCCATAGCTCGGATGTACCGAGCGGTGGTCCCGGTTCGCGTGCGGCAGAAAATGCAGCTTGCCGATGTTGGCGGAATGGTACCCGCAGTTGCGCAGCAGCGTGGGCAACGTCGGTGCCGTCTCCGGAACCGGGACACCGTTGGTCAAGACCTCCAGCGTCGAGCAGTATTGCCCGGTCAGGAAACTGTAGCGGCTCGGCATGCAGACCGGGTTCTGCACGTAGAACCGGTCGAACAGCAACCCATCGTCTGCCAACCGGTCCAGGTTCGGCGTGTGGATGTGAGGGTTCCCCGCCGCGCCAAGGGCATCCCAGCGCTGCTGGTCAGTGTAGAGAATCAGGATGTTCGGACGTTTCATTGCCGCCTAGCTTAGCTGCCGATTTCACACTTCTCTCGCCCTGCGACCCGTTCGACTCTACAACACCCAGACACAACATTACTTTTGTAAAAGTATACGTTCCTGACGCAAGAGCAATACCACTATCGGTACCAGAACCCATGCCAGGTAGGAAGATAGTGCGTTCGCCAGCCGGTTTTTCCCGCGAGCAAGCCGCCAACCACAGCAATGGCAACCAAAACCCCGCTCGGGGCCTGGTCACTCGCCTGGCGCACTGGCAACACGCAACACGCGCCCGGCGGCATCCGTTTCTCGGACCGCCACGACGCCTGCTCCCACGCGCACGTGCAGCAGCCGGTCACCCAGTTCCACGACCATCGCGTCCTCGACCGTCCGCACCGCCCGCACCGGGCAGGCTTCGGTCGCGCGCAGCGGGACGAGCAGTGTTACCAGCAGCTTGGCGCCCGTCCCCTTGCTGACATGACGGACGGTCGTGGTGGGTATGTGCTTGCTGGTCTTGTGGACCAGCCAGCCCAGGATCTCGGGCTCTTCCTGCTGCGAAGCCGCTTCCGTCTCCAGGCCAACCGTCGCCAAGGGAATGACCGCCAGGTTCGGCTGGCCCTCGTCTGCGCTCGCGAAGCTGCCGGGGGACGATCCTTTGACCACATGGGTCGAAGCCATGTGCCAACGCGCTTCGTAGCGGTGTTCGGCCTCGTCGCTCGGGGTCAGGCGATCCACAACCAGGAACAGGTCGGGCTTCAGGAACAGGACCTCCCGACGGTGGCTGGCAGGACGATGGTCCGCCTTGCCGTACGCTTCCTCGTAGCTGGCCGCCGCGTAATCGAAGACGTCGCCCGAACGCCAGGTGATCGGCAGCGGCTCCTTGGCCACGTTGCCCCAACGGTCGCGGGTGTTCCGCCGCTGTGGCAGGCCATCGACCAGGATCGTGTTGTGGCTGAAGGTATCGACCGAGTAGCGCCGCCACTTGCTGGACTCGTAGTTGCCCCCACCGCCGTCGTAGAGCACCTCCCGACCGTACGCATGGACGATCACCTGCAGCTTGTCCTGATGAACATGGCCGTAGCCGAGCAGCCCGCCGTCAAAGGCAAGGAAATTGGCATCTCGCTCCCAGCCGGACCGCATCACCGCAAACCCCGCATAGGGCAGCAGCAGGGACGTGAAGTCGGGAACCGTGCCCGCCTTGCCATCGGTGGCGATCCACTGGAAGTCCGTGCGCTCTGGAAAGAGCCGGAACGCACCCCCCAGCGAGCCGGCCACATTCACGTGCCAGGCATCGTTGGTGTGGGGCATATCGCGCTCGGGGGTCATCATCTTCAGATTGAACCCATAGGCGCGTTCGGCGCGGGCCACATAGTCGGTCGGCATCTCGTCCAGGTATCCCATCACCTTCGCCGTCCGGGGAATCTTCAACACATTGCCAAGGGCCACCTGATGGTAGCCGGTCGTCAGCTCAATCTGCGCGCCGTCGGGCAGGAATTGGGTGCTCAACTCCTCGTACAACGCATCCGTCGCCAGCTTGCGCCAGGCTCTGGCATCGCGGAACTCGGGGTAGAGCGCGCCGGTGGTATAGAGACCGCTCATCTCCATGGTCAGCCAGTTCCCGGTCGTGCGGTGCTTGACCAGATGCAGGGAGTGCTCGTAGCAGATCTTCAGGAATAGCGCCAGATCGGCATCGGTAAACGACGGCGAATGCAGGAAGCGGTGCCAGGCGTCTGGCCAGGAGCCGCCCATGCGGATGCCGCATTCGATGGTGCGCCAGGGCGAACCCGCCCCATTGCCGCTGTTGTCGGGCCGCATGCAGTCGCGCGCCCAACTGCGTACGTGCTGCACGAAAGCCTGCGCATAGCGCTCATCGCCCGTCCCCCAGTAGGCCCGCCCCAGGTTGTACCAGTAGGACATGCGCCCAAGCTGCCACTGCCATTCATGGTTCCGGGGCAGCTCGGGTCGGGCGATGGTCGGGTTGTAGAACCAGTCGACCTTCCCCTCGGGAAACTCATGATCAAGGTAGATGACCCGCATGCGACCGGCAACCGTATCCTCGGCGCCGTCCTTGGAGTAGCTCGTCTTGCGGTTGATCTGGTGTGGATCGTAGTGCCATGGCACACTCGTCCGGGCGCGGTAGTAGGTGGCCAGAGCCGCCACCGCCTGGGGCCAGTCCTTGGCCAGCGCCGCCGACCGCACGGCAGCCAACTCCGGCCGTTCCAGGTCCAAGGCGGCAAACAGCTCTTCATCGCTCGTCTGCGGGCCAATCATGTCCACCATCTCCAGTTGATCGATGTGTACGACAGCGCGTGGGTCCAGCGTCTGCTCCCAGCCCTCGGCCGTCAGCCGCACCTGCCCAATCTGGTCCCAGCCGAGGGGGCGTCGGGCGGAGCCCAGTCCGCGGCGCTTGAGGACTATTTCGCGCCAGCCAGTGAAGTCAAGGTTCACCCGATGCATCCAGTAGTCCAGCCCCTCAGTCTTCGGGTTCTGCGACTCGAAGATGATCATGAAGCTGGACTCGGTCTTCAGCGTATTGTGAACCCGGAAGCGAATCGCCGAGGCAGAGGTCCAGTCGGCCGGGCACTTGGCCAATGTCAGACTGGATGTCCTGGCGTGCCGCCAGCGAACAGAGGCATCACCCACCATATGCACCTCCGCATCTGTCTCCCCGCCATGCCATTCCTCGCCCTTTTCGCCTGGCGCAACGACCGACACCGGCTCGATGCCCGCCAGCAAGCACGAAGACAGGCAAACGAGGGAGAACACGCCAGAGAAAACAAGACGAACCATGGTGGCTCCTGGTGTGGACTGTGAGACTGGACAAACGCACCACACTGTACCCCGTGACACAGAGGCTACCAAAGCGCCTCGGGCACGGGCTGGTCATGTGTCACGGGGACCTCTCCTCACCCTCGCCGGGGCGCCGGGGCAATCTCCCAACGGACGGGCTGGCCGTCGATTCGGGCCGAGAGAATCCCCCGCTCCGAGCCAAAGGCAGCGGCACCGTCGGCGGCATAGGGATTGAAGGGGGCTGTGGGCCAGCGGAATTCCGCACCTGCCGGGACCATGATCCGACACCCCTTCACCTCAAGCCATGCACCCAACTTGGCCGGTCCCCAGAATACGGCCGCAGCAGCCAGCGTGGTCTCCTGCCCCGCGGCGCTGCGGACGGTGTCCCCCGGCGTGGCCTGCACCAGGAGTTGCTGAAGGGCGGGACCGCCCTCGGCAACTGCCTCGACCACCGGTATCTGCTCCTCGAACCCCAGGCGCAACTGACAGTGCACCCGACCGTAGATCAGCGCAACCCCTGTACCATCGGGCAGGAGCTCGCCCTGGTCGGGCATGAACCGGCCATCGGCGACGAAACTGGACCACTCGGGTTGGTCCTTGGAGTTGCCGCCACCCAGAATCAGGCCGTGCTCCCCGTGCCAGAGCGACAGAAATGCCTGCCGGTCCTGCCCCCAGCGGCTGGCAACCGGCGGACAGACGAAGGCGCTGAGACAGCCGAACCAGGGCCCCTCACGGCAGACCAGGGCCCAGTCACAGTACGATTCGTGGAAGGACGGGCGGTCGATGTTGACCGCTTCCTCCTCACCCTCGATCAGGTGCTGAACCGTGCTGGCAATGGCCCCGCCCTGGAAGTTCTTGAAATCACGCGCGGGAAGCAACTCAGTCGCCAACCGCCGCACGAGGCGGCGTCCGCGGGCACAGGCCGAGAAGCCAACCCACCCCATGGGCATGATGCGGTCGCGGTACTTGACCCGGCCATCGACGGTCTCCACCGGCACCCCATTTGGGTAGGAGAAGGTCTGGTGGAACTCCACCGCCGCCTCAAGAGCGGGGCGGACCTGCTCGTCCCGGGTGAAGGCGTAGTAGAGCCCCAACCCATGCATGTAGACGTGGTTGTAGATAACGCTGGGCCCGCCATGTTCGGCCCAGTACCCGCCGGGCTCCTGGGCTGCGGCAACCGCATGGATCATGGCCACGCCAGCTGCCTCCCAATCCGGCCGCCCAAGGAGTTGACCGGCCCGACAACAGCTCATGGCTTTCCAGCACGGGATATTGTGAATGTGAAGGCCGCTGATCTCCCGCGCTTGGCCGTCGTGGGCCAGCGTCAGCCCTTCCTCCCAACGCAGGCGCCGCGCCTCACCCAGTTCATCCTGCAGGAGTGCATATGTTTCCAACCAGGCGTAGTTGGTCCAGCCCATATAGGTCGGCCCCCAACGACTGCCATCCACCTTCAGGAACTCAACCTGCCCGTCGGGGTACTGGAAATCCCGGATGGCGTCCCCCCCCCGAAGAGCCATCCCCAGAATCGTCCGATCACCGTGGAAGGCCGTGCCCGGAGTCGTGTAAAGCACGGCCAACAGGTAGATGATATCCTGGTTTATCACACACCAGCCGATGTCCTCCGGCGTGGCTCCCGGTGCGGGCGGGCCGTCGGGTTGGCTCAGGAAACGCCCCGTCGGCTCGTGGTAAGTCGGCATAACCGTAACCACGCCTACCGCCATGGCCTTCAGAATCTGCTGCTTCACGTCATTCATGACCGCCTCCGTCCGTAAGCGGCTGGTTCGATGCGGCAACGCGACGGCGGAACGTAGTGCCCGCCTCTGCTATCTGCCATACATCACCAGCAGATCGATCCTCGCAAGGGGGGCGAGCCCAAAGTCGGGGCACTCTGGGGAAGCTAGCCGGTGATCCCCCGCGCTGCCTCCAGTAGTGTCCTGGTATCGACCCGGGCCTTGTAGTCCGGATCGGCATGTACGGAGCGTACAATGCCGCGCCGGTCCACCAGAAATGCGGCGGGGACCGGCGAGGGGGCGGTTGCAGTAGAGGCACTAGCCACCGCGATGGAGAACGAGCAGGAGGGGCTTCTTGCCCGTGTCCCTCCTGACCCGGAGCCTGTCCCCGTCGGGAGTGTGCAATATTGGACGCGGGAAAGCCACGCCCAACTGAATCGGCATCACACCCTCGGCTCGATCCGGGACCTGGACATGCACGCGACGCCCACCCCCAAGGAGCCCTCTCGGCCCCGTGTTCGGCGATGCGCAACCCGCCAGCCAGCCCACGTTGACCAGAGCCAACAACCCCGGAATCCTGTGCCAAGCCATGGCTCTTGCCTCCAGATGAAACCAGCGAACGGCCTGGGCTGGGAGAGCTCAGACTGCGGGCTACCAGCTTGGGCCCCCGCGCTGGAGACCGACCACGCGCAAGTGTGGAAGCTGCGGGGGCTCCGGCCCTGCCGCAAGGGGCCGCTATGGAAAGCGGCGTTCCCAGGCGACTGTCCCGATGCCGCGCCATGCCCCAACTCCGGGACTGCCAGACTGGTTCGCGTCCCTTGCGTGCAGGAGCGGACTCTGGATAGGGGGTCGTCATGTTGGCGAGCATTGGCATGGGAAGCGGCCCCATGGCAGGCCAGATCCGAGGGAGAAGCGGACCGATAGACCACCTCACCCAGCTTGTCTGTCGCGGCGCTCGCACGACCGAACAACCGGGCGCCCCTTGACAGCCTGGACTCCAAGCCTAGCTTGGCAGTGGTCCCGCAAGCCACCCGAGCAACTCGGCCACAGAACAGAAAGGACTGGAGCACAATGACTCGACGTGACTTCCTGACAGCAATGGGGGGAACGTTGTGCCTGTCCGCCACCGGAGTGGCCTTCGCAGCGGACCCGCGGAACGCCGGCAAACCCAACATCATTCTGGTTATGGCCGACGACCAGGGCTGGGGCGATACCGGCTACAATGGTCATCGGTTCGTGCAGACGCCGGCACTTGACGCCATGGCAGAGGAGGCGTTCGTGTTCGACCGGTTCTATGCCGGGGCACCGGTGTGTTCGCCGACCCGCGCCAGCGTGATGACCGGGCGTACCCCGATACGGACGAAGGTCACCAACCATGGTCGCTACATGCGCCCCCAGGAACAGACCATTGGCGAGACACTGAAGGCGGCCAGCTACGTTACCGGCATCTTTGGGAAGGTGCACCTTGGCTCGGGGCAACCTGGCTCGCCCTGCAATCCCAGTGGCATGGGGTTCGATGAATGGGCCATCGGCCTCAACTTCTTCGACAACGACCCCTACTTGAGCCGCAACGGCACGGTGGAGCATCGCAAGGGCAAGGGCTCGGTCATCCTGATGGACGATGCGCTCGCGTTCCTGGGGAAACACAAGGACGGTGACCACCCCATGTTCGCCGTCATCTGGTTCCCGTCGCCCCATAGCCCGCATCGAGAGACGCCGGCTGGAGACAGTCTCTACGACGGCAAGAAGAACGCTGGGTACTACCGGGAGATCACGCTGCTCGACCAGCAGGTCGGTCGCCTGCGTGCCGAACTGAGGAACATGGGGATCGCAGACCACACGATTCTCTGGTATTGCAGTGACAATGGGGGGCTCGTCAAGGAGACCTCCGGCGGCCGGGCAAAGAAGGGCAGCATCTACGAAGGCGGCCTGCGCGTGCCGGGGATCATCGAGTGGCCCGCCCGCAAGCTCAAGGGACGAACGGCCGTGCCGGTGTCCACCTGCGATATGTACCCTACCCTCATGGCCATGGTGGGGGTGGAACTGGCAGCCCCGCATCCGCTCGACGGGATTGATGTCAGCGACATCATTGCGGGGAAAGCAGGAAAGCGCAGCAAACCGATGGGCTTTTGGCACGGTTTCCAGGGAGGACAGAGCACCCGGAGCGACCAGATCCAGAAAGCGATCATGGAGAAGCAGCAGGCTGGCGCACCAGTGCCACACGATCCCGTCCGGATGGGGAAGGACGTCGATGAATTCCCGCAGTTCCCGGAGGGCACTGCAAGGGGGCATGCCGCATGGAACGACTGGCCATGGAAGCTACATCGTATCCACGGCAAGCGATTCGAGCTGTACAATCTGGCAAATGACCCGATGGAAGCAGCCGATCTCTCCAAGGATCCCGAGCACAGGCAGCGGCTCGAACGAATGAAGACGGAGCTGGAGGCATGGATGCGTTCTGTCGTCCGCAGCATCAATGGGGAAGACTACCGGAAGGAATAGCCGGGGCGTCACGGGGTGTCTGCCCCGCCCTGCACATTGGACACCGTGCCAACCCAGGAACTGGAGTAGCGTGTGGCGTGGGGACGGGTGCCTGGGAACGCCGCTCTTGTATGTTCTCCGTGGCGGTTCCCCGGAGCGGAAGGGGGTCAGGCTCCTCTGGTCGTCAGAGAATGCCGCCGGCCAGAGACGTTCGGGACGACATGGGAAAGCGGCGCT
>JABGQJ010000469.1 GCA_018648945.1 Victivallales bacterium | reverse complement strand
CTCGGCGCAAATCGTCTCCCGCCACGGGGTTCTGGGGTCTGCCAGCAATGGCTGTAGCGGTGCCCCCGCCAGGTGCTTGGGCACATCCATGCCCGCCGTGGTCAGGAAGGTAGGCAGGAGATCCACGGTGGAAACGAAGTGCGGTCGCACCTGGCCGTCCGGCACGTTGCCAGGTTGCCGCACGATGAACGGCACGTGCAAACCGGCTTCGTAATTGGTCGTCTTGCCCCGGCAGAACGGCGGCCCGTGGTCGCCGATGAACACAACCAAGGTATTCTTGTCCAGTCCCTTCTCGGCCAGGATGCCCATGGCTTCGCCCACGATCAGGTCTACGCGGCGGACACAGTTGTAGTACCCCGCCACCCGCTTGCGCATCTGCGGGTTGCTGCCGAGCCACGCCCAGGTGGTGACGTCCTCGGGCTTGGTCGGGACCTTGGGGAAGCCATCGACCTGGTCGAGGAGCGGCGCGTGGGCATCGCACATGTTCAGGTAGAAGAAGAAGGGCTTCTCCCCCGCCTTGGCGAGAAATGCGCGGAAGTCCTTGCCCACGGCATCGGGATTGCGGGTCTTGCTGTGGGGAAGGCCTTTGTAGTCGAACTGGAAACTCCGCTCCGGTCCCACATGCAACTTGCCCATGATCCCGGTGGTATAGCCGCCCCTTTTCAGGCGGTTTGGCATCTTCACGGGCCCATGCATGGTCTGGTAGCCGTAGTGGGCGAGGCCCAGCTGGCCGGTCTGGTGGGGGTAGAGCCCAGTCAGAATGCTGCTGCGCGACGGGCTGCAGCTCGCTTGCGTCACATAGGCGTTCGCGAAGCGCACGCCCTCGGCGGCCAGCTTGTCCAGATTGGGCGTCTTCACTTGCTGGTCGCCGTAGCAACCGATCTGCGGGCCCATGTCTTCGGCGCAGAGCAGCAGGATATTGTCCGGCTTGGCCTTGGCATCCTGCGCCCGAGCGGGGATCAGGCCCGCCACGCCTACGGCGCCGGCAGCCTTCAGAAAGTCGCGTCTCCGGGTTTGCATGGGATCTCTCCTGGCTAGACCAGACTACAGGGAAGTGTCGGCGAGAATGCGCAGGGCGGCAGCGATCGTGTGGCCAAAGGCCCGCGCATCTTCGGGGTTGACGGTCATGCCCCGGACGGTGGCGTAGGGGAACTCGAGACTAGTGGCGAAGCGAACGTTCGGTTGCCGCGCGCTGAATCGGGCGCACGCCTCGCCATCGGAGCTGTTGCTCGCCACATTCCACGCCTCGCCAAAGGGCAGCAGATCGGTCTCCCGGTACTCCCATTCGCTCCGGTTGACTGCGGCCACCACGCGCGCAAAGCGACGTTGCGCCTCGGCCATGCGGGGAACGGAACTGCCCACCATGTAGACCTGCTCATTCCAGTTGCCCCGGATATAGGGGCAATGCAGATCCAGGACCATCAGGGGACCGTCGGCCGCCCAGGCAGGAATCCGCTCGCGCAACGCACCGGTCTCGGGATAGAGCGCCGGACGTCCCGCAAGATAGTCGCGGCCGTGGTCGTGGGGGCGTCGGCATTTGCCCTGGTCGCCGTCTTCCACCCCGTCCTTGTCGACGAATGGCACGGCCCAGAACTCCGCATGCTGGCGGAACCAGCCGCCGACCGCAGTCGGGGCCATGGCCGCCTCCAGAACCCCCTCGAGCACCCAGTCGGCCACGCTCTCGCAGCAGTGGTGCCGGGCGGTGAGCAGAATCCGCCAGTCCGGGCGTGCCGTCTGGCACGGCACGCGCAGGAGCTCGACCTCGCGCCCCTGGCGACTCTGGCAGAGGGTGCCGCGCTCGACTTCGGGATGAAGCGCCAGGAACGAGGAGAGGTCGCGCTCCAGGTAGGGCATGGCGAAGGCGAAGCGCACCTCGTCCGCCGTGGCTGGGAAGCTGTATTCGAAGGCCACGCCCGCCTCGGTTGCCTGCGCCACCTCGGCCCCCAGCCAAGTCCATGAGCGGCCGCCATCCAGGCTGCATGCCGGGCCGCAGGTGCCCAAGACGTTGCGATCCGCGAACTCGAAGCGCCAGTGCTGACCAGCGGCCCCGCGCACGCGAAACGCCCAGTGGAACCACCAGACCCGGGTGTCTCGCATTTCCTGACGCAGAACCGCCTTGCCGGCGGTCTGCGACACGACCGAGATGTTGCCGCCCGGGAAGTCGGCGTCAATCCGAGGGGAACAGGGCTGGCGTGGGTCCAGGCCCATGGCGAGATCCCTTCTGCTTACTCCCCAGTCGGATGCGCGATCGCCTCTACATCCGAGATGGGCATCGGGTCAGTCAGGAAGGAGATCAACTCTTGGTGCTGAAGTCGCTGAACGTACTCGGTCACGGCCTGCGCGACCATATCGTTGGCCTCGCGATGTCCACTCAAACGCAAGGCCACCTCTACGAGGAGGTCGTCAATTTTGATCTCGGCCATAAAAGGCCCCCGGATTCCATGCTGTATACGTACCGATTCACCCATAAACATAGCCCCCTCCCGCCCTCGTTCCAGCACACCGGCAAAAAGACCGACAGGCACAGGCAGCTAGCCTTTCGTCCGCAACGCCTTGCCTGGCACGCAAGGGACCGATACCTTAGAGGGTATATATACCAGTGAAGTCCCGATGCGGCGCGCCTGACGCGGCGCTCGGGCTATTTCGTTGCCGGGAGCCATGGCATGGGCAGACAAGACGCGCTCTTCTCGAACCTCAAACGACTGCGCAATGGCTACGTCCGCGGGCGAGCCCTACTTTTCGTCCTGGCCACGATCACGGCCTTTGCTTGCGGCCTCGTGTTGTGGGCGTTGCTGGACGTCGTCCTGTGGTTTGGCCCAGTCACCTGTTGGCTGGTCTGGTTGACTCTCGTCGCGGTCGTCGGTGCCGGGGTGCACCGAGTGCTGCGGCGTCTCCGCCAGCCGCTCAGCAATCAAGCGACTGCCGTGCTGGTCGAGAGCGTCTGCCCTGGGGTGGAGAATCACCTGATCAATGCCGTGCAGCTCGCCGAGGACCAACCGGGCACCGGGCGCTTCGTGGAGGCCTTGCTCTCGGAAACCGAGGTCGATCTTGCCGCTGTGCGCAGCACCCATCTCTCCTCGCAGAAGCCGCACAAGTGGCTGGGCGGCGCCTTTGCGGTTGCGCTGGTGGTCGGCTTGGTATCAGCCTTTGCCATGCCCCGCCAGATGAGTCACGCCATGGGGCGCGTGCTGCTGCCCTTCGCCGGCATCCAGCCATTCACGCGCACCCAGGTGGTGAAAGTCTCGCCTGGCACGGTGACGGTTCTGCGCGGCGAGGAGGTGGGGGTGCGAGCCAGTCTCGGCGGCATCCTTCCGGAAGCTGCGCACATCGAGTGGCGGCGCGCCCGGGGCAAGGTCGAAATCGTCCCCATGGGTCAGCCCGATGCCAAGGAGACGGCCCGCACCGCAGGCACCACCCCGGACTCGCAACTGCGGGCTGGCGTGCTCAAGGGAGTCTTCGCGGATTCCGAGTATCGCGTGGTGGCAGGCGACGACCAATCCGAGTGGTACGCCATCTCGGTCACCAACCCGCCGGGGCTTGAGCGCTGGATCGCGACCGTGACCCCCCCCATCCACGTCGGCGGCAAGCCCTACGGGCTGGATTCGGAGTCCCAGGACATGGCCGTGCCTGCCGGGGCTCGCGTCGTCCTCGCGGGTGCCGCGACTGCGGCGTTGAGCAAGGCCAGTGTGACCCAGGACGACACGGTGATCGGCGAAAAGGACATCGCGAACAGCCTCAGGTTCGGCGTCAGTTTCTACATGCGTGATGGCGGCCCCGTGCGCCTGACGCTGCATGGCGCCAGCGGGCTCGAGGCCTCGTTCACGCTGCCCCTTGCCGTGCTGCCCGACCAGAAGCCCTCGGTCGTCCTGGTGGAGACCAAGCTGCGGATGCTGGTGGAGCGCGATGCCCAGATCGCGGTGAGCTTCCGCGTCGAAGACGACCACGGCCTCACCGAAGTGGGTTTCCAGCGTATCGTCGGCGACGACGAACACGAGTCGATCAGTTCTGCGAAGACGCCCGCCAACGCGAAGGCGTTCGCCGGGCGTTTCCTCGTGGACATGGGGTCCTTTGGCGCGCGCGCCGGCGACACTCTCCGCTTCCGCGTCTGGGCGGAGGACAACGGACAGGACCGGGTGCGCCGACGAGGACATTCCCCCATCGTCCAGCTCAGCGTCCCCATGCCCGATGAACAGCGCAACAGCAAGAAGAAGCTCGTGCAGAAGGTCCAGTCCCGCCTCAAGGCACTGGTCAGAATGCAGCGGGACAACCTGCGCGACACCCGCGAGATCTGCGACCACGCCACCATGGGAACGGCCGTGTCCCCCGCCGAGATCCAGGGCAAACAGCTCGCCCAGAAGAACGTGCGGGACCTAGCTGTCGATCTGCTCGGCGACCGTGCCGCCCTCGGTGAGTTTGCCACCACCCTCGGCAATCTTGTCAACCACGAGATGAGCCAAGTCCTCGTCAAGTTCGACGACGCGCACCGGGTCGAGGGCAAGGCCCTCGTTCCCGTGTTGAGCGAATGCGTCAAGCTGGAGACCCAGATCCTAGCTGCCCTGACCGGAATCCCCATCGGGCTCAACCAGGAGCAGAAGCATCAGGAGAAGACCGACCTCTTCGCCGCCTACCAGAAGCTGGTCGCCCTGCAGCGCAGGAACCTCAAGGACTCCAAACTGGCGCAGAAGGGCGAGGCCGACGCTCAGGTGACGACCGCCCTGGCCGGTGTCGAGGACGCCCTCGCCACCGACCTGACCGAGTTCTGCGACCGGTGCCTCATCCTGATCGAGGAGCGGGTGGACGATGACTTTGCCCGCCAGATCCGCAAGGTCCACGACTTGCTCGATGCCAAGGAATGCTACGAGAAGATGCTCGAGGCGGCCGAAGGGCTGGAGGACGGTGATCTGGCTGCCGGCATCCAGGCCCAGGAGGAAGTGATGCGGGCCCTCATGGAGGGGCTCAACATCCTGAACCTGTGGCGCATGAAGAACGCGCAGCGGATCGTCAAGGAAGCGACCGAGTTGCTGAAGAAGACGAGCGAACAGCTGGGGGACATGGAGAAAAAGCAGGCCCGTATCGCCGAAGTCACCAACGACTTGGCCAAGCGCGGCGAGATCGATGCCGAGAAGCGCAAAGAGATGGCCAAGATGGACAAGGAGCAAGAGGAGATGGCGGCCATGCTCGAACAGCTGGCCAACGATCTCTACCAGTTCCCCGAACTACCCGTCTGCAACGACCTGAACTCCAAGATGCGCGAGATCTTCGAGGATGTGGAGCAGGCCATGGACAGCGAGAATGCCCCGGCCATGGAGATTGCCGTGCAGAAGGAGGACAGCCTGCTGGACGCGATCCGCAAGACCAAGGAACGCGTCGAGGACGTGGAGATGTGGCTGCCCGACATTCCAGACAACATCGTCTGGAACATGGAGTCCTTCGATACCGACGAATTCCCCGAGATCCCGCTCGTGCCCCTGCCCGACGAGCTGGAGGACATCGTTGGCGAACTCCTCGACCAGGCGTCCGATGTGGATGCCCAGAGCCAGGACACCACCGGCAACAACATCATTGCGGACATGGAGATGGGCTGGGGCGTGATGGATGGCCCCATGCCATGCTTCTCTGCCAAGGGGAAAAGCGGCAATACCCGCCCCAACGACAACGAGATGACCGGCCGCAGCGGTGCCGGTCGCGAAGGCCAGTCCAACGGCGAACTGGTCGAGAACCATGTCAAGGGGCTCGAAGGCCGCGAGACCCACGCCCGTCGCACCCAGGATCCCTTCCAGAAGGGCCAGGTCACCGAAGACGAGGATTCCACCATGAACGCCCGCGCCACCGGTGGCGGCAAGCTCGGCGGCGAGTCCGAATCCATCGGCATGTTCGGCCAGGCACCGCGCCGCGACCTGAACAGCACGGACCACGGTGCCGCTCCCATGAAGCTGCGCCAGGAGACCGAAGCGCTCTACGCCAAGGCCCGCCTGCTGTACCTCGGCACCGGCCGTCTCGGCAACGTGGCGCGCGAACTGCGCGGCGTCGAATCCGCCGGCGACAAGATCCGGTCCATGGGCTCGCTCCACCGGCGCGTGCTGCGCCGTCTGGAAGACACCCAGGTCGAGCTCAACAGCGGCGTGGTGCTCCCCATGCCAATCGCCACCGTGTCCAAGACCGGCGGTGCCGTGACCGATGACGTGGAC
>JABGQJ010000468.1 GCA_018648945.1 Victivallales bacterium | reverse complement strand
GGGGTCTTCGGGGATCTTGATGTCCTTCCCGAGCAGATCGCCCGCGAATCCGGCACCATACCCTACGCCGCTCTGCTCCTCTTCGACGCCGAGTACCTGCATGCGAGTACAGTTGCGCCCTTGCAGCAATGGATCGCGGATGGCGGCATCCTCATCTGCGACCGGCTCCCGACCAAGACCCACCGCAACCAATCGATCGTTTGGCAGGACCTTGGCAAGCCCTTGGCCAATCCGGATGGCCTGCGCACTCGCGCCCTCGGCAAGGGGCGCATCGTCTTCCTCCCCGAGAATCCAGAGATCAGCCTACAGGCCCTGGCCGAAGCCAAGAAGGTCGATCCGCCGGCCCTCGCCACACACGTTCAGCAACTCGCCAATTGGATCGAGGCTGCCGCCGGCCCTATGCCCATACGTATCACGGTCAAGGACCTGGCCGAGGGCGAGCCCTGCGTCGATACCGTCGTCGCCAGCCTGCGAGGCAACGACAAACAACGACTCCTCACCATCGTCAACCACCGCTCCGTACCCGTCGAGGCAACGATTTTCCTCGACGATCTCAAGGCCTGGCGCTACCGCGACGCCCTCGCGAAGGCCGCCTCCGTCCAGAGCCGCAAGAACACCCTCACCGTCGAGCTTTCTCCACGCGGCCACCGAGTCCTGCTGGGACGGGCTCGGTGATTGCCGTCCTGGGTTGAGCCGACCACCGGAGCTCAGCGGAATGCGCAGACCAGAAGCCCGATTCTGCGAAGAACTCGGGCGACTGGTTGCGCGTTAGGCCCCGGCTGCGGCCTCTGGACTTGCGGGACGACAACGCCCCCGCTCGCTTGATAACAGGACGATACGGCTTATTGTGAACGCCTATTCACAATAAGCAAATGGGCAAAACATGGCTCGACGCGAACGTGCAGCAAAGCTACGCAGCGAGGTACGGCAGGAGCAGATGATAGCTGCGGCTCTGGCCCTGATCGGCAAGGATGGACCGAAAGCGCTTACCGTCGCCGGTGTCGCGAAAGCAATCGGGGTGGTTCCCTCGGCTCTCTACCGCCACTTCGCCGACAAGGATGCCCTGGTCGCCGCGATCCTCGCCGCGATCCGCGAGCGACTGCTGGCGACTGCGGCAGCGGTCTGCGAGGAGGCGAACGGGGCAGAGGCCAGATTGCGCCTCCTCTACCTTCGCCACACGGAGTTGATCCAGAACACCCCAGGCATGGTACGTCTTGTTTTCTCGGAAGACGTGTGCGGAGGGTGCGCTGAGCGGAAACGCGGCCTTCATCGCGTACTCGAGGGGTATCTTGGAGCCGTGGCCGGCATTGTCCGCCAGGGCCAGGAAGAAGGGACGCTCTGCCCAGAACCTGCGCCGGAAACCGTGGCGCTCATGTTCCTTGGCATGGTGCAGCCAGCAGCCATCCTCTGGTATATCAGCGAAGGTGCCTTCGACCTCCCCGCAGAGACGGAGAGGTGCTGGCTATTCTTTAGCCAAGCGATCCGGCACAAGGGCCACAAGCAACTCCAGGAAACAGACGCAGAACGCGTGGGGGACAGGCTAGTATGAAGGGATTGAACATGCCACGGTGGGGCAAGCGGGTACTGTTGTTTGCCGTGCCGGCACTGGTTGGCGCAGTCGTGTTGGTCGCCCTGCGGAGGCACCGTCCCAAGCCAGGACTGACTGAGGATGGGGCAGAGGTTCCAGCGGCGCGGGTGGTAACGGTCGATGCCATGGCGGTCCAACCTCAGGCTCTCGGCTATGGTGTAGCCGTTCCGGCCCGGATCTGGAACATGGTGGCCGAGACAAACGGCAAGGCGGTTGTCGTCCACCCCCGCCTGAAGCGCGGGGCCATTGTCCCGGCTGGAACCGTGCTGGTGGAGATCGACCCCACCGAATACGAGCTTCGGGTAGCCCAGCTAACTGCCCAGACGAAATCCCTGGAAGCCCAGATCGAGGAACTGGCCCTGCGCGAGAAGCTGGACCGGGCGATCTGGACCACGGAACAGCGATCGCTCGAGCTGAAGGAACGGGATGTGGCGCGTCAGCAAGCGCTTCTGGCACAAAAAGTCGTGCCGCAGGTGGAATTCGAGAAGGTGGCGCGGGACAGCCTGGCACAGAAACTCAAGACACAGACCGCCGCCAAGGCGGTGCAACTCGTGCCGTTTCAGCGACGCATGCTGGAGGCCGGTCTCGCCCAGGCCCAGGCACAGTTGGCTGAAGCGCGCAACCAACTCGCGGACACCAGAATCACTGCCCCATTCGAATGCCGGATTGCCGACGTGAGAATCGAACAGAGCCAGTTCGCCAGCAAGGGCCAGATACTCGCCGTGGCTGACGGCATCGCGGTGACAGAGGTCCAAGCCCAGTTTCCCGCCAATGACCTGCGCCTGGTCATCGGCCCCGGAGGTACGGCATCGCTGCGGGAGCAGGCGCTACGCGAAGGCTTGGGACAGGCCTTGGGCGTCTCGGCCATGGTCCGTTTCCGCTCGGGCGGTTTCACGACAGAGTGGCAGGCGGAGTTTTCTCGGATCAGCGATGTGGTCGATCCTCAGACCCGAACCATGGGGGTGATCGTGGAAGTGCCACAATCCTACGCCCAGTCCTTGCCGGGGGTACGGCCACCACTGGTGAAGGGCATGTATTGCGAAGTCGAACTGCGCGGCACGCCACAGCCGGAACAGATCGTCATTCCGCGCCACGCGTTGCGCCCCGACAACAGTGTGCTGGTCCTGGACGGCGAGCACCGGCTCAGGATTCGCCAGGTCCGGGTTGCTTGGTGCCAAGGGAACGTGGCGGTGATTGCCGAGGGACTGGCAACGGGCGACGTGCTAGTGGTCTCCGACGTCGTTCCAGCCATCGAAGGTACGCGGCTCGAGCCCGTGCTCGACGATCACCTCGCGGCGCGGCTCGTGGCGGAAGCAAGCGGGAAGGGGGCGAAGGATGATTAGCTTCTTCGCTCGGCACCCCACCGCCTCCAACCTGCTGTTGGTCGTCATCGTCGTAGCGGGGTTGTTCTCCCTGCCCACCATGCGACTGGAGACGTTCCCGGAGTTCCGCCCGGACGAGGTGGAAGTCCGGGTGGTCTACCCCGGTGCCTCCGCCGACGAAGTCGAGAATGCCATCTGCGAACGCATGGAACAGGCTCTCGACGCAGTCAACCATGTCGCGGAAATCCGTTCCGAGGCGCGGGAGGGATTGGCCATCGTGGTGGCCGAGATGCGCCAGGGCCACGACGTCAACGCCTTCCTTCAGGACGTTGCCGCCCAAGTGGATGCCATCGATGATCTTCCGGACCAGGCCGAACGGCCTGTGGTCCGCGAGCTGCGGACCCGAAAACCGGTCATCTCCGTGGCGATAGCCGGGGACATGTCGGCTACGGATCTCCGTTGGTACTGTGTTGGCTTGCGGGACCGCCTGAAGCGGCTGGGGGCCGTCAACCAGGTAGATGTGGAGGGCTTCAGCGACCGCCAGATCCGCGTCGAGGTCCCCTTGCAGGAGCTGCTGCGCCTTGGGCTCTCTATCACCGATGTCGTCCAGGCGATTCGGCGACAGAACATCGACCTGCCGTCGGGGACCATCGAGACCCGCGAACAGGACATGCTGGTGCGCTTCGCCGAGGAGCGTCGGTCGGTGAGGGAGATGGAGAACCTGGTACTGGCTTCGGGTGAGACGGGTGCGGAGATCCGACTGGGGGATGTGGCGCGGCTTACGGAGACCTTCGAACTGGCCGAAGACAAGATCCTCTTTGATGGGCGCCGTGCTGGCATCCTGAAGGTGACGAAAGCAGAAGCCGACGATGCGTTGACGATCTACGATGCCGTGCGGGATTTCGTCGAGGCAGAACAGGCCGGGGCGCCGCCGGGGGTTGTCCTTGCCCTGACCGAGGATGTCTCTTCCATCGTCCGGGATCGGCTGTCCCTGCTGGTCAAGAATGGTTGGCAGGGGCTGCTGCTCGTCTTCGTCGTCATGTGGCTGTTCTTCAATCTCCGCCTCTCCTTCTGGGTAGCGATGGGGTTGCCCGTGTCGTTCATGGGAGCGTTCGCCTTGATGGCGTTGTTCGGGTACACGATCAACATGATCACGACCGTCGCTCTGCTGGTGACTCTGGGCTTGCTGATGGACGATGCCATCGTGATCGCCGAAAATGTCGCCAAGCACCGTGGCCTCGGCAAGAGTGCCATCCAAGCAACCATCGATGGCGTCGCCGAAGTCCGCAACGGCGTCCTGTCCTCCTTCCTGACCACGGTCGTGGTATTTGGGCCGATCTCCTTCCTTGCGGGGGCAATTGGGCAGGTTCTCAAAGTACTGCCGGTGGCCCTGTTGGCTGTGCTGCTGGTGAGCCTGGTCGAGGCCTTCCTCATTCTCCCCAACCATCTGGCGCACTCCCTTCACGACACGGATAGGCACCCCCGGGGCCGCTTGCGGCAGGGCCTAGAGACGGCGCTGGACTGGCTGCGTGAATCGGTGCTTGGTCGCGCTGTCGATCTGGCCGTGACTTGGCGCTACCTGGTCTGCGGACTCACAGCCGCTTCCCTGCTACTTGCAGTCGCCATGCTCGCCGGGGGCATCCTCAAGTTCCAGCCATTCCCGGAAATCGACGGGGATGTGGTGGAGGCCCACATCCTGCTCCCGCAGGGGGCGTCCCTGGCCCGCACCGAGACCACGGTCGCCCAGGTGCTGGCGGCTCTCCGGCGAGTAGACGCGGCGCTCGCGCCGAACCAGCCCGATGGCAAGGGGGTCGTGCGACACGTGCAGGTTCGCTACCACACGAACGCAGCTGCCCATGAAGTCGGTCCCCATGTCGCCAACGTGGTGGTTGACTTGCGCTCGGCCGAGGAGCGGGCTGGACGGCTGGACGACTTCTTTGATCGCTGGCGGCAGGAGATGGGGAAGATACCCGACACCATCCAGATCGAGCTAGCCGAGCCTGCGTTCGGCCCAGCTGGCCGACCCTTTGAGATCCGCCTGCAAGGCCCCGATCTCCGACAGCTGAAAGCGGCCGCCTCGGCACTCGTTGGGCGGCTGAGCAACTACTGCGGCGTGGTGGATGCCACCGATGATCTCCGACCTGGGAAGCCGGAAATGCAGGTCCGGTTGCGCCCAGGGGCAACCGCGCTCGGCCTCTCTGCAGAGAATGTGGCAACCCAGTTGCGCACTGCCTTCGGGGGCACGGTTGCCGGCGAATTCCAGGTTGGTTCCGAGTCCTTCGAGGTGGATGTCCGGCTTGCCAAAGAGGACCGCGACAGCTTGGCGGATCTGGACGGCATCCGCATTCGCGCGCCGAATGGTGCCGCAGTGCCGCTGCAACATGTCGCCACCATCGAGCCAACCAGGGGCTGGGCACGGATTGCCCGAGTGGATGGAGTTCGGACCGTGACGGTCCAGGCCGATATCAACGCCGGGCAGGGGAACGCGGCGGAGATCATCGGGGACCTGTCCAGGCAAGCCTTTCCTGAACTGCAGCAGCAGTTCCCCGAAGTCAGCTTCGGTCTTGAGGGACAGGCCAAGGAAACGCGCCTCACCCGGCCAACGCTGCTGCGTGGCTTCACGATCGGCTTGCTCGGAGTGTTCGTGATTCTCAGCTTCCAGTTCCGGGGGTACGTCCAGCCACTGGTGGTCATGATGGCGATTCCATGCGCCTTCGTTGGCGTTGTCTTCGGGCACCTGTTCATGGGGTTGCCTATGACCATGCCAAGCGCCATGGGCTTTGCCGCGCTGGCCGGAGTGGTGGTGAACGACTCGATCCTTCTCGTCGAGTTCGTGCGTATCCACACCTGGCGCGGCAAGACCGTCGCCCAGGCCGCTGGCGCCGCCAGCCGGGAACGCATGCGGGCGGTGTTGCTCACCTCGCTGACCACGATCGTGGGCCTGCTGCCATTGCTGGCCGAATCAAGCCTGCAGGCGCAGGTCCTGATTCCGTTGGCCACCAGCATTGTGTTCGGACTGAGCGCCTCGACTCTTCTCGTCCTGGTTGTGCTCCCCGCAGCCATCGCCATCCTGGAAGATACTGGGGTGATGCAGGCCCAGAACGGTGACGGGGGAAGCAGAGCCGCAATTTAGCCGGAGCAAGAAGCGTCGTCGGCCGTCCCGAAGAATGCCCTTCACGGCTACTGGCCAACTTCCTACTTTCTGCAAAAGGCCATGGTTGATGACGCAACACAGTCGCCAATTCGGCGTTGGGCGCTCGGGGGTGGGCATTTGTTAGGTCGCAGCCAACG
>JABGQJ010000467.1 GCA_018648945.1 Victivallales bacterium | reverse complement strand
GGCGTCCAGAACTACACGGACCTCTGTCCTGGCCCGCGAGGGTTGGTCTACGGAGTCGCGGACACCCGACGGTTCTTTGTGTTCGATCCCAAGACGCGACGGGTTGTGTACGAGAAGGACATGACCGACACCTTGGGGAACACCATCAGTCATCAGGGTCCCAGAGTCTTTGTTCGCGCGCCGAAGGACGAGATATACATGCTGTTCCGCAAGGGCATTGCCTGGGTCGATCCGGGGACATTCGAGATCGAACTCTTGGCCGCGTCGCCGATCCCCATCGGGGGCGGCGGCGACTACTTCGACGGGCGCATCTACTTTGGCAGCAGTTCCCGCCTCTACAGCTGGGAACTGCCCGCTGGGATGCGGTAGCACGGTATGCAGAGCCAGGGAACAGGAGCGAGGATGCCCCACAGTTGAGGGCCAGGGATCTCCTGCGGAGGCACTTCTCGATGTGGTAGCTTGCCGGGCAGAGCACGGAGGACGCTCTCAGGCACCGACCGAGCCGTTCTCTGCCCCAACGGGGCACCGTATCACAGCCCAGGGTTGGCGCACCGCGCCTGCCCTGGGTTGCTGCCGCCCTCCCCATCAACCCCACCGGGGTTGCGTAATCGGCCGTGCCACGTAGGCAGGACCGGAGGAACCGGAGCAGGGATGCTCCGGCTACGAAAGACGGGTTCCCCATGGCCCGAACACCCCTGCACCGGACCTTGGGGGAGCAGTCACCGGGGCCGGCCTGTCGGGTACTCGGTGTGAAGGCAATGTCACTGCGAGCACCACGGCGAGACCCATTCACGTGACTTGGCGATGTTCTGGACTTCTCTATAGTGTAGAAAACCGGCTTGCTCGAGGTAGGCCGGGCCGTCAAGGAATTCGTCGCCCATCGCGTCCAGCCGTGCCTGGAGTCGGCTCTCCATCTGTTCCTGCAGTTCCTTGGCTTCGGGTTTGTCGATCAGACTGCGCATTTGGTATGGGTCGGTCTGGTTGTCGAAGAGGAGCCATGGGCCATCGCTATCTCGGACGTAGGTGTGCCGGTCGGTGCGGAGGCCGCGATAGGCCCGCATGCCATTTCGGCAGAGCTCCGTGAACTCGCTCGCCATGATGAGCAGGGCAGCTTCGTCGCCCTTGGCATTCTCGTCACCCATGACAAGCGAGGACCAGTCCGTGCCTTCCACGGAGGCCGGCACGGGCAGCCCCGCCAGGCCGAGGAGCGTGGGCATGATGTCCGGGGAGTCGATCGGCACAGAGACCTCCTTCTGCCCGTCCCCCCCAAGCCCGGGGTGCCGCACCAGGAATGGAACGCGGATGGATTCATCGAACGGGAAGAGCTTGGTGTTTAGTCCTTGGCTCTGCATCATGTCGCCGTGGTCTGCGGTGAAGACGACAATCGTGTTGTCCTCGACTCCCGCGTCCCGAATCGAGTCAAGGACGATTTTCAGGCAGTCGTCCAAGGCAGCAATGTGCGCGTAGTATCCACGCAGGCGGCTGACTGCTTGCGCGCGATGTTCCTCCGGGACATTTGGCTGTAGCTCGATCTCCGCATCTTCGTAGAGTTTCCGGTACTCTGGCGGGGCGCTGTCCAGCGGGAAGTGTGGTGGTCCCCAGGAGAGCATCAGCATGAAGGGGCTTTCGCCGTCTGCATGCTGCTGGATGTAGTCGGCGGCATCCCTGCTCTGGGAGAAGGCATCGTATCCCTCCCACATGCGTTGGGTTGGGTCGTCGTTGAAGAAGTACGGGGAGTCATTGTAACTGTGGCAGCACTCGAACCCCTTCCAGTAGCCAAAGCCCAGTTGGTATTCACGCGGCACAACGGCTTGGCGACGGCCATAGGCGCCATCGGGACTGCCGTAGAGGTGCCACTTGCCGATGTAGCCGGTGGTATAGCCGCCGTCGTTGAAGGCGTTCGCGACCGAGTAGCAGTCCGGGGAGAGCTCCACATCGTTGATGAACACACCGTGGGTGAGCGGATACTGCCCCGTCACCAGACTGGCGCGATAGGGGCAGCATACCGAGCACCCCGATACGGCGTTCACGAAGTTGACACTTTCTCCGGCCAGCGCATCGAGGACAGGGGTTCTGCAGTTCGTGTCCCCCGCGTATCCTGTTGCCTGCTGTCTCCACTCGTCACCGAAAATGAAGACGATGTTCGGTTTCTTGCTCATGCTCATCCATGCTCCGTGTAGGTCATGCTCGGCGCCCGCGCTGCCACACCACCCTACCGGGATGGGCAATGCCTAGCACGCAAGACGCTACTGTAGCCCCAATTCAGCCCAGTCGGCACCCGCCGTATTGATGTGGACCCAAGTCGAGGGCCACTGAATCTAGTAGTCAGGTTGAGTGGAATTGGTTGGCGCGGAGGCAATGCCAGCCACCCCCTTCCCAGGCGCGAGAACCGACCATTCTGCCTCAAGAAAAGGAAGGCCCCCCGGAAACCGCCGGGGGGCCAAGGGCTCGCTGTGCAGGCAAGCGCAGGAAGAACGCGGGGAGGGAATCTCCCTAGAAGCCGACCTTGACGCCGGCCTTGTAGGTGCGGCCGGGAGCGGCGTAACGGCCAGTCCAGAAGACGAAGTCGGTGTAGCCTTCATCGAAGAGATTGTCGATGCCGCCAAAGATTTCCCAACTGGTCTTGCCGAGTTCCAGGGAATAGGCGACGCCGAGATCGACCACGATGTAGTCATCCATCTGGTCGAGTGCATTGGCGTTGTCGCCGCCCTCGTACATGTGGGAGGTGTAGGTGGCATCCAGGTTGGCGCGCAGGGATTCGAGGGGCCGCACTTCGATGCCGGCGTTGACCTTGTGTTTGGGAACGAGGGGAATCTCGTTGCCGTCGTTGGGCCCAGCGTCGAACTCCACATCCAGGAGGGTGTAGTTGACGTAGCAGGAGAGCCAGGCCAGGGGATCGGCCATCACGGACAGTTCCAGGCCTTGGTGCACGGTCTCGTCAAGGTTGACATTGACCCAGTTGACGGGAGCGATCTCGTCCTGCATCTCCATGTGGAAGAGGGTCGCGGCGACGGTGACGTTGCCGGGGAGTTGCTGCTCGATACCGACTTCGTAGCTGTCACCAGTCTCGGGCTCAAGGTCCTTGTTGAACGCCCCTCCGCCCCAACTGTAGCCACTGTGCTCGTCCAGGAAGGGGAAGCGGTAGAAGTGTTCGTATTTCGCGAACAGCCTAGTCGTTTCGGAGGCGTTCCAGGTGAGACCGAGGTGGTAGGCCTGTTCGCGGTGCGTTTTCTCCTGGTCCGTGGTGGTCGCGCCAGTGCCGTCCTCCTGCGCCACTGCGAAGACGCTCTTGCCAAAGCGGGCCCCAGCAGAGAGAATCAGGGTGTCGGTCAGGTTCAGGGCATCGTTGACATAGACTGCCAGGGTGTCCTTGGTGACATCCGCATTGCCGCCATAGATGCTGCGACTGGCGTCGAAGTAGCGCTCGAGCTCAAGGGTATCGTAGGTCCAGTCCAGCCCCACGGTGAGGCGGTTGGCCAGTTCCCCGACGGGGGCGGTGACGACCACGCGGGGAGAGACGGTCCATGTCTCGATGAGCCGGTTCGTCCAGCTCCCCCAGGAGACTTGGTCGGTCTCGATGTCCTTGCGCGAGTACCCCAGGTCCAGGATTAGCTCGGCGTAAGGCCCAAGCTGGGCGGTCAGAGTGGGGTTGATCGCGAAGAAGTCGGTGGTGCCCTCGTCGGCGGGGTTGCCAGCCTTGGCGGGATCGGCACTGTAGGCAGGTTCGAAGAGGGCTCCGGGCATTTCGAAGTCCGTGTGGAGGGCACTGACATTCACGTCCAGCCGCAGGCCTTCGGTGAGGTCGTAGCCGAGGGAAAGGTCCCCGCCTTCGGTGCGGCTCCCCGTGCGGTCGCGCCAGCCTTCGGTCCCGGAGCGTTCGAGGGACAGGGCATAGTCTAGCGGACCAAGGCGCCCAACTGTGCTCAGTACCTGCCGATTGAACTTCTCGCTACCACCTTCGAGGATCACTTCGCCAGTCGGGCGTTCAGCCCCCTTCTTGGTGATGATGTTGATCACCCCGCCGATGGCATGGTCGCCGTAGGTGGCGCCATTCGGGCCGCGCATGATTTCAATACGTTCCACGTTGGCCAGTGGGATCTGACTCCAGTTGATACTGCGGATATCAGGGCGATTGAGCTTGCGACCGTCTCTCAGGATGAGCACGCGGCCGAAGCTGTTCTCCCCAAAGCCCCGGATATCGATGGCAGCTTCCTGGTTTCCCGAGAAGCTACGGAAGTGGAGCCCAGCCCGGCGCTTGAGTACACTGACCACATCGGTGTAGTTGCCCTTGGCGATCTCCTCGGCGGTGATGACGGTCACGTTGGCTGGGATCTCCTTGGTGGAGACCTCGCTCCGGACGGCGCTAACCACCATGTCCGGCATCTGCTTGGGCTCCTCCTCGACCGGGGCGGCGCGAAGGGCCAGGCCCGCGAGGGCCGTGGTTGCCAGGAGTCGGGCTGTGCACATGTTCATTCGTCTCACCTTGCCGATTGCTGTCTTGGTCTGGACCACTTTGGCCGGGCGAGCACCTGCTCCGCTCCCAGAAAACACACCGGCCATTCCTGCATTTGGCGAGGAATGGCCGAGTCCGACAGTACTGTTTGCACAGCATCGACAGGTCCGACCGTCCCTAGCGCGAAGACGTCGTATGACAGGGTGTCCTGACTTGCGGGCTTCCTACTTCCCGAGCCTTCCCGCAGTTTCCCGCAGTGGCCGATTCGGGTTTCGTTCCCGCTCACAGTGGCGCGACCGTTCCGGATTTTCACCGGATTCCCCTGGCTTCCGAAGAAGCACGTTTGGAGTCAACGAAGGCCAAACTTGCCAGCGTTCCGGGCAATGTCAAGCCCTCCGGTCACGAAAAGCGCAAGCGTGCTACAAGGCTGGTCTCGGCCTGCTTGGCCACTATGTTGGCAGCTTCCGAACCAACCGCCGACCCGACGCGAGGCCCCCGCATGCACGACCCGGTCGCCATTCTTCAGCAGTTGATCCCCATCGATAGCCGCAACTCCCTCCCGCTGGGGCAAGCCGGCGAACGGGAGAGCGACGAAATGGCCATGTGTGCCTGGCTCACCACATTCCTGGAGGAGCTTGGCCTGAGCACGCGCGTCACCTATGCCGCGCCCTGCCGCCCGAACTTGGTTGCCTTCCCCGGGCATCCCAATCCAGCCTGGCCGACCCTGGCCTTCCAGGCGCACATGGACACGGTCGGCACCGATGGCATGAGCCACGACCCCTTCCTGCCCGAGATTCGCGATGGCAAACTCTATGGGCGGGGCGCCTGCGATACCAAGGGCGGCATGGCCGCCATGCTTGCCGCCATGGCCCAACTGCTGAGCGGAAGCGTCCCGGTGAACCTGATGTTCGTGGCCACCTGCTCGGAGGAGACAGGGTGCGAGGGCGCCCCATACCTCGACCTCTCCGACTGGCAGATCGACGGCATGATCGTGGGCGAACCCACCCTGAACCAGCCGATTGTCGGGCACAAGACGGATATCTACCTCGAGCTTGTCTGTCTCGGGGTCGCCGCCCATGGCTCGCGGCCCGAGGCCGGGGTCAATGCCATCTACCGGACGGCCGAGGTGGCGCAGTTCCTGCGGGATGTGATTGTGCCCGAACTGGCCCGTCACGAAGCTCCCGGTTTTGCCGGCTCCACGCTGTCAGTGGGAATGATCCAGGGCGGCGTCAAGCCCAACATCGTGCCCGACCGGTGTTCCTTGATCGCCGACATGCGTCTGGTGCCAGGCACGCCGCCACCGCGCGTCCTCGCCGCCGAGATTGCCCAGCGGGCCACGGATGCGCTCGGGTTCCCGGTCGAGCTTGGCTGGACCCATGTCTCGCCTGGCTTGGACACGCCCCCGGAGAGTGCCATCGTGCGCGCCGTGCAGGGAGCCCTGGCTCAATGCGCACGGCCGACCGATACCAAGACCGTCTGCTACTGCACCGATGGGGGCGTCTTCGCCACCAAGGGGATCGATTGCGTGATTCTTGGCCCCGGGGACATCCTTCAGGCACATGGTGCGGTTGAGTACGTGGAACTTGAGGAGCTGTGCGCGGCGGCGGACATCTACCGAGGCGTGGCCGAGGAACTGGCGCGCTCTGCCGGCTAGTCTGGATTATTCATGCGCTTCGTAGCGAGAACGCGTAGTGTGCTGTGGATCAGCCCGTTGTGCCAGGTTGCCGGGCACAGGCGTGTTGGAACCCGTCAAGG
>JABGQJ010000466.1:4647-6221 GCA_018648945.1 Victivallales bacterium | reverse complement strand
ACATCAAGATTCCCGATCAAGCCGCCTACGAGAAGTACATGAACGCGCTGGCCGTGCAAGACTGCACGCTGCCCTATTGATGGGAGACGAATCCATGGCTCTACATGACCAAGAAATGCGTTTCGTCTACGCCGAGACGCTCAATGAACTGATGGCCGAGAATCCGAACGTGCTGTGTCTGGAGGCGGACCTGAGCAAGGCCACCGGCACCAACCCCCGGGTGGTTGAGCCGAATCCCTCGCACTTCGTGAACTTCGGCGTGGCCGAGGCCAACATGGTCTCGGCAGCAGCTGGTCTGGCGTCGGAGGGGAAGATCCCCTTCGCCGCGACCTTCACTTGCTTCGCCTCCCGCCGGGTGTATGACCAGATCACGATCAGCGTAGCCTACGCGAACAACAACGTGAAGATTGTGGGTACGTCGCCGGGCGTGACTGCCGGTCCGAACGGTGGCACGCACATGTGCTTCCAGGACTTGGCGATCATGCGCGCGATGCCCAACATGCATGTCTACAGCCCGTGTGATGCCTACGAACTGCAGGCGGTCGTGCGCTACATGGCTACGACCCACCAGCCGACCTACATGCAGCTTATCCGGGGGCAGGTGGGGGCGGTCTTCGACCAGTCGGTAACCTTCTCGCCCGACCGCGCGGCAAAGCTGCGGGACGGCAGCGATGTGACCCTCGTCTCCACCGGCTACATGACCCAGTTTACGGTGGGCGTGGCCGAGACGCTGGCCGCCGAGGGAATCGCCGTGGACCTGCTGCACTATCCCTCCGTCAAGCCCTTCGACGCCGACGCGCTGGTCGCATCGGCCAGCAAGACGAGTGGCGTGGTGACCGTGGAGAATCAGAGCAATGTCGGCGGCCTCGGAGGCGCCGTGTGCGAGGTGCTGAGTGAGCAATGCCCGACCCGGGTGAAGCGGCTCGGCGTGCCGGATCAGTTTGGCGAGGTCGCCAGCGAGGAATACCTGTTCGAGAAACACGGCTTTGGCCCCGCGCACATTGCGGCGGCTTGCCGGGAACTTGCCGGAAAGGAGAATGCGTGATGAAGGTCATCATGGGATCAGTCGTCAAGGGGTTCGCGCTGAAGAGCGCCATCCGCGAGCATCTGGAAGCCCAGGGCCACGAGGTCATCGACGTGGGCTGCCACGATACGGAGGTCTTCGCCAAGTTCCCCGCCATCGGCCAGCGCATTGCGGCGGCTCTGACGCGGGGCGACGCCAAGCTGGCGATCAACTGCTGTGGCAGCGGCACCGGGGCAAGCATCGCGGCTGGGAAGTTCGCGGGCGTCTGTGCGGTGAGCTGCGAGTCCGCGCAGACCGCGCGGATGATCCGTGTCGTGAACGATGCCAATGTGCTGTGCATGGGCGAGCTCATCGTCAGCCCTGGATTGGGCTGCGAGATGGCCGACGCCTTCCTGAACGCGGAGTTCCAGGACGCCGATGGCGTCCCCCAACCCGTCCTCGACTTCTGGGCCGAGGCGCGCGATGAACTGACTGCGCGCGGCGCGGTCGCCGAACCGCGTGATATCGAGACCATGTGAGCGCCGGGAGACGGACCATGAACGTTGGTGTA
>JABGQJ010000466.1:0-4547 GCA_018648945.1 Victivallales bacterium | reverse complement strand
GAGAAGCCCACGGGCAGCATGATCAGCTCGTGCAGCCTGGTGGGTGCGCATGTGTTCGCCGCGACGTTGCGGCAGCTGGGACTGCCGTTCGAACTGGTTTACGGCATGCCGGGTGAGGCGAAGACGGCAGCCGAGCTGGAGGCAGCCCTGCGTTTGGCCACCGCCCTCCCGCAGTTGCAGAAGAGCAAGGTCGGGCTGATCGGCTACCATGCGCCGGGATTTGTGGATATGGAGGCGGACCCCTTCGAACTGCGGCGGCAACTGGGGATCTCCCTCCGGCATATTGCCATCGGCGAATTTCGGGAGCAGGTGGAGAGCTACGCCGACGATGTGGTTGCCGAGGATGTGCAGCGGGTGCTGGCCATGGGGTTGCCCAGGGAGGACGTGGCGGTCGAGGAGCTCCCGCTGTCGTCGCGCTACTATCTGGCGTTGCGGGACATGATTGGCACTGAGAGCCTGGACGCTTTGGCCGTGCGCTGCTGGCCGGAATTGCCGGGGCAGATTGGGCAGTGGCCCTACCTGGCCTTTGTGCGGCTGATGGCGGAAGGGCACAGCATTGCCTGCGAGGGCGACGTCGATGGCGCGGTCTCCACGCTGCTGGCTTCGCTGCTGGGGTTCGGCGACGTGTACCTCTCGGACTGGCTGAGCCACGACCGGGAGACGATCACCCTCTGGCATGGCGGCGCTGCTCCCCTTCGGTTGTGCGATCCGGTGGGCAGCGAGTTTGGGCCCCGCATCGCTCGGCACTTTAACAACCACAAGGCGGCGGTGCTGAATGCAGACATTCGCGCCGACATGCCGATCACTGTCTTCCGCTTGTGGCGGTGCGATGGCGAGTACCGGCTGGCCGTATTCGAGGGACAGACCCTCAAGCCACGTCAGCCGCTACTGGGCTCAAACGGGTTGGCGCTGATCCCCGGCGTGGATGTGGATGAGCTGTTCGATGAACTGGTCCACGCCGGCATGCCGCACCATGTGGCAGTGGTGGCAGGCCAGCATGCCCGGGCGCTCGGGCGCTGGGCGCGGATGGCTGGTGTGGTGCAAGTTTGAACGGAGAACGACCATGCAATTCGTGAATGCCGGTCCCATGGTGCGTGCGGCCAAGGCAGGTGGCTATGCCGTGCCGGCCTTCAATAGCAACGGTGCCACCTATGCCCTTACCCGGGCGGCGCTGGAATCGGCCCAGGAGATGGCGTCACCGCTGATCCTGCAGGTCTACCAGCCCAATATCGTCTACCGGGGCTTCCCCTTTTTCGTGGCCCAGACGCAGGCTCTCTGCGCCGATCTGGGGATCACGGTTCCGGTGTGCCTGCAGGTGGATCACGGCAAGAGCGTGGCCGTCTGCCGGGAAGCGCTGGCGGCAGGGCTGACTTCGGTGATGATCGATGGCTCCCACGAGCCCTTCGAAACGAATGTCGCCTGGTCCCGCGACGTCCTGGCTTTGGCGCGTGAATGCGGGGGGACGGTGGAGGCGGAGATCGGCTATGTGGCGGGCAACGAGCCCAAGGCGGAGTCCCAGATCGGCCGCGTGCCCGTGCCCGAATGTCCGTCCTTCGTCCCCGGCCGGACGACCGTCTCCGAGGCGATGGAGTTCGTCCAGGCAGCCCCCGTGGACTTGCTGGCGGTGGCCGTCGGCACGATCCATGGCGTCTACGAGCACCAGACCGACATCGACTTCGGTCTCGTTGCCGAACTGAACGCGGCGGTGGACGTGCCGTTGGTGCAGCACGGCACGGGCGGGGTGTCGCTGGAAGATCTGGCGCGCCTGGCGAAAGCTGGCATGGCGAAGATCAACTTCGGCGAGCCCTTCCGCTACACGTATGTGCGGCGCTTCGGCGAGCACATCGACGGGATGGAACACCTCTGGCATGCCTGGCGCATCGATGAGGCGCTGAAGGATGAGCTGAAGCAAGATATGGTCGAACTGATCGAGGCCCTCGGCTCTGCCGGCAAGGCGCAGAGCTAGCCTGGTCTACCCATGAACCATCTACTGCAACCCTCGATCGCACGCAATCTCAGAGTCTTGCGACCAACGCCGATCTTGACGTATCTCGATACGCCTGCGTCCGGCTTGTGTCCGCAACCCACTGGTCTTGCACGCGCTAGTGGCTTTCGTGACGACGTGCATGGATAGACTAGGCTAGGAGACACGCAATGAGCTTGTACAACACCACAGTGGCGGATTTGCCGGCGGCCTTGCGCTCGCGGGTCCGGGTGGTGCCGGACTGTGACGCGCTGAATCGACAGATTGCGCAGGAGTTCGGCGACTTGTTGGCGGCGGCCACGCAAGAGGGACGCTTGCTGACGGCGATCTGTCCGGTGGGGCCGCTGGACTACGGGTTCTTCGTGGCGGAGGTGCTGCGGCGCGGGCTCTCGTGCCGCAATCTGCGTACAATCAACATGGACGAGTATCTGGACGATCAGGATCGGCTGATCCCGGTGTTGCACCCGCTGAGCTTCCGGCGGTTCATGGCCGAGACGTTCTTCGGTCTGCTGCCGGCGGAGCTTCGTCCTCTGCCGGAGAACGTGATCTTCCCCGAGCCCGAAGCGCCGGAGAAGGTGACAGAGTTGATCGACGGGATTGGCGGCGCGGACATCTGCTGGGCTGGCTTCGGGATCACGGGGCACGTGGCCTTCAACGATCCGCCAGCGATGCTTGGCGAGCCGGACAATCTGGCGAGCTTCCGCAACTGCCGGACCCGGCAACTGACGATCAGTCCCATGTCCACGGCCCAGATGCTGATGGGGGGGACGAACGGGAACGCTGGCGTGCTGCCCACGCGGGCGGTGACCATTGGCATGTACGAGATGCTGAAGTCAAAGGCCTTCCGCTGTACCTTCATGCGCAATTGGCACGCCGGTCTCTGGCGACGCGCATTCCTTGGCCCCGTAACCCAGAAGTTCCCCGGATCGCTCTTGCAGGAGCATCCGAATCTCACCATCACCATGACCGAACTCGCGGCCGCAGTGCCCTTGGTTCACACGGCGCAAGCGACGGGCGAGAAGGAAGCCGAATGATGGAATGATGGAATGATGGAATGATGGGCGAAGACCCCAACCAGTTCATGGGCCTCCTCTTTCCTTCCCATGATTCCATGATTCCATCATTCCAGTATTCCAATCCCAAGGAGACCCACGATGAACTGGACCTTTGCCCTACCAACCCAAGTTACCTTCGGGGAAGGCGCTGCCGAGGGCTTGGCAGCACACATCGCGGCTCTTGGCAGTCGCGCTCTGCTGGTCACGGATCAGGGGTTGCTTACGCAGCCATTCCTGAAGCGATTGCGGGAGGGCGTGGCGTGGAGTGGCGTGTTTGCCGATGTGCAGCCCAACCCGACCGTGGAGAATGTGGACGCCCTGGCAACTGTGGCGGCAGACGCCGATGTGCTCGTGGCTGTGGGGGGCGGCAGCGTGCTGGATTGCGCCAAGGCGGCGGCGGCTCTGGTCTGCAACGAAGAGGAGAGCATCCGGGCCTACCACAGCGAGGGAGCGAAATTGAGTGGCGCGTGCCTGCCGCTGATCGCCGCCCCAACCACGGCAGGCACCGGCTCCGAAGTGACGCCCTTTGCCGTCCTGAACGACGAACAGAAGGGCATCAAGGGCCCCATGGCGCACCCCTCGCTCTACCCGGATCGTGCGGTGGTGGACCCGTTGCTCTCCGCCTCCATGCCGCTCGGCGTCACTGCCTGCACGGGGCTCGACGCCTTGAGCCATGCGCTGGAGGGGTACTGGTCGAAGAACCATCAACCGCTCTGCGACATGATGGCCATCGAGGCGGGACAGCGCATCTTCAGCTCCCTGCCGAAGGCGTTGGCAACGCCGGGGGACCGGGCCGCTCGCTCGGACATGGCCTACGCGGCGCTGTTGGCGGGGATGGCCTTCCAGTTGCCGAAGAACGCTATGGTCCACGCCTGCTCGTTCCCGCTGTCCGGGCGCTACCACCTGCCGCACGGCGCCGCCTGTGCGTTCACCATGGAGTTCGCGGTGCCTTTCAATGCCCCGGCCATGGCAGGACGCATGGAGCGATTTGCAGAAGCCTGCGGCTTCGCTACGGTGATTGCCATGGCGGATGCCATCGGCGAACTCAAACGGCAGGGCGGTCTGCCTTGTACGCTGGCCGAGGCCGGGATTCCTGCCGAAGCGGTGCCGGAACTGGTGGCGGAGAGCTTCCATCCCTTGATGAATAACAACCCACGCGATGTGAGTCCCGATGATCTGGAACAGATGTACCAGGAATTGGCCTGAGCGCCAAAGGAAGGTAGACCATGAAGCCGCTACGTGTTGCGATTGTCGGGTGCGGAAGCCGTTCCCAAGCTCATGCCAAGGCCGCGTTGGCCGGCGGCGTGATGGACATTGTCTGGGCCTGTGACATCGTCAAGGAACGGGCGGATGCGTCCGCTGAGAAGTGGGGGGCGCGGGCGAGTTATGACCACCAGGAAGTCCTGGCCGATCCCAGCGTGGAAGCCGTGCATGTTGTGACCAACGTGGGCGCGCATCTGCCCATCGCCCTGGACTGCCTGGCCGCGGGAAAGCACCTGATCCTGGAG
>JABGQJ010000465.1 GCA_018648945.1 Victivallales bacterium | reverse complement strand
GAAGAAGACTGCTGTCGCCCCCGGGGAAGCCAGGCAAGGCCGGAGACTAGGTAGTCGCGTGCTCGATGAGCGCGCGATTCCTCTCGTCCCATGCCATGCCGCAGTCCCCGCCGGGAAGGCCATGGCTCTGCTCCTATGCAATGGCTGCCCCGGATCGCAGGCTCATCGAGCCAGCGACTACCTGCCTGGGAGGTGGACAGCATCGGGTCGTGCGGCATGCCCCAGACTCGCCTCGAACGTGTAGCAGTGGGGCGCATGATGCAGAACTAGGTGGTCAGTCGCCGCCGTCCGGATCGTGGCTCCCCGGCGCCCGCAATCTGTCTTCCAGATAGGGGGCAAAGTCGTCGTAGGCTTGGCGCATCTCGGCGAGGTATTGCTCGTCCTGCACGGCTTCGCGGGCGCGGCGGTAGAAGCCGTTGGCCAGGGCAGCATTCTGCATGTCCTGCCAGGCGATGTCCATCATGGCCAGGTAGCAGCGCCCATCGTCGGGGTACTCCGCGAGAATGGCCTCGTAGGCCTCAAAGGCCTCCGCAGTGCGCCCCTCCATACGCCGGGATTCGGCGGGGCCATAGATTGCCGGGGGACGCTTGCCAGTTCGCTCAGGGAAGAACAGTCCACCCAACGAGCCGAAGACGTTGTGGGCCACCCAATGGGCGAGAACCGGGGCGGCAACGATAGAGGCCATGATCAGACATGCCGCCGCGAAGACGAGGCCGGCAAGTGCGCCAAGCATGCCGCCGGACTGGCCGCACCCGGAGAACAGTCGCCAGGCACCAAAGAGGAAGAGGCAGCAAATAGGTATCCGCCACCAGAGACCATGCCATTTCTCGGTCAGAATCTCACCCATGCGGGGTATCCTCCGAAGTGGGTTCGTGTCCATGAACATAGCGTGCGGAATGGCCGGGCAAAGCGCTGCCGTTGCGCTTGTCGCGCGCGACGCAATATTGTCCCTGCTTGTCCAGCCCACCAAACCGGGATGCCGCCATGACACCTGCCGATGTTCTTGCCTCGATCCAGTCGGGCGATCCGTTGCCCTCCGCCGCTCTGCCGACCTATCCACTGCCCGAGCAGGAGGTCGCGGGAGACACCGGCATCCATGTGCTGCTGGACCTGGCCCATCACTGCTACATGGGGGCGATGTGGGGCTTGGCCGGACAGCTCAAGGATGGCGGATTCCGTTGCGTGAGCAGCCACGCCAGCCTGGATACGGTCCTGGAGCCTGGCCGGGAGAGCATCGTGCGGACGTTGGCTGGCGAGGCGGCGGACGGCAAGCCGATCCGTCCCTTCATCCGTTGGCCGAATCGCGAGGCGAATGTAGTCGTCACCTTCCAGGCGGACGGCAAAGCACCCGCCTATGCGGCGACGGAACTGGCGTCCTTGCGCGAGTTCGTGGCGCAGGGCGGCGGCCTCGTGGTCTTTGCCGATATCAATGCCAAGGGGCGTTGCCCGGCGTGGGGTGACTATGCTGGCTGGCCGTTGCGGCAGTTGGTCGCGGCATTCGGGGCCGAGATCCGGCGGGATTCCGTTCCCCTTGGCGCGGGCACCATGCCTGCATTCTCGGGGGGCGGGGACGATTGGGAGACCATCGAGGCCGCGGACACCGGCGAGCCCATCGTGCTCCGCCGCGCCTTCGGCAAGGGGAGGGTGGTGCTGGCGGGGTCCATGTGGCTGGTGCATCATCCGCTGTGGACCGGCACGGAACAGTCCGTTAGTGAGAAAGCGCTGCGGGCTGAGCGATTGGCCGATTACGTATCCTGGGCGGCGGCGGGCAAGCCGCCGGTGGGCGGGGACCTGCAGCTGCCGGACACCCACGGTGGTGCGGGCGGGATCTACCCGGAATGCGAGCGGCGCTTCGGGGGGATCCATGTGCTGTATGCGGCCAACCAGCCGACATCGGTGCTACAGTTGGTGGAGGAGGAATACCCGAAGATCAGGCAGCGTATTCTGGAGTGGTTGCCCTCGCCGGTGCCGGAGGACGAGCCGCTTCGCATTCTGTTCGGGGCGGGGACGGGCGGCGGCTGGGCGGTGAATGCGTTCTACCCCAAGGAAAATGGGATCATCTCCTACGAGTTGGCCGGGATCGTGGGGATCTTCGCCCACGAGTTTGCCCACATTCTGAGCGGTCCGCGCAATGCGGCCGGCGACGTGGCAGCGAACTGGTTTGACGGCAATCAGGGCGAGGCCCATGCCGGCTTCTTCCAGGGGCGGATTCTCGCCTCCTATACCGACAATCCCAGCATGCGGGACTGCAACAAGATCATGGAATACGAGGCGGAGAATGGCCCGGTCGATCTTGGCGTGGCGGCGCGCGATGGCTACACAGGCTATGGTGGCGGCGGCACGGTGTGGCGCAAGCTCTGGTATGTATGGCAGAAGCTCGACGACCAATACGGCACGACCTGGTATTCCCGCTGGCGCTGGGTCCAGCACACTCGTTGGGCAGACGAACCCGAACGGAAGCTCACGATGACCGAGATGGCCGAGGATATGAGCATTGCCGTGGGTGCGGATCTCTTCCCCTTCCTCCGAGCTGTGGGGACCACCCTTGATCGGGAGGAACTGGGCAGCATCGCGTTTGCGGGCAAGGCCCTGTCTCTGCCGCCTGCGCCGCTCGATACGGGACCAGCGGGAGACGCCCGCCTGGAACCTTGTGGGGACTACCGACAGCCCTTGGCGGAGGATGGATGATGAACTCGAGCTTGCCACTTGTCATTGACTGCCACGTCCATCCCTTTCTCGGGGCCGAGAGCAACACCTCGTGGTTCCCCGGCACGGACACGCCGGAGCAGTTCGCCAGCGAGATGCGCCGGGCGGGGATCGATCAGTGGTGCGGCGCCCCGGTCCGACGGACCCCCGAGCCGGTCGTCGGCGATCTCCTGGGCATCAACCAGGAGATGCTGGCGCTTTGCGAACGCTTTGGCGACGCCTACATCCCAGCCGCCACGGTCCACCCGGCCTTCCCGGAGGAATCCTGCGCGGCGTTGGTGACGCTCCATGCGCAGGGAGTGCGTTGGATCGGCGAGCTGGTGGCCTACATCAGTGGCTACAAGACCTATGACAGCCCCGCGATGCGGCAGATTCTGGATCTGGCCCAGGACTTGGGGATGGTCGTGAACATCCATCCCTTCGACCTGGCCGAGATCGACCGCCTGTGCGCGGACTTCCCCCGGCTGCCCATCGTGGTTGCCCACCCCACCTCGAGCAAGGCGGGGATCGTGGCGCGATTCGAGCTGATGGCGCGCCATGCGAACGCCTACCTTGATTTGTCGGGCAGCGGGGTGTTTCGCTGGGGCATGTTGCGGGCCGGCATCGACCAAGTGGGGCCGGACCGCTTCCTATTCGGCACGGACTTCCCCATCTGCAATCCCGCCCTGCTCCTTCAGGGCGTGCTCTTTGAGCACCTCAGCGACACGGAGCTGGAGGCGGTTCTTGGTGGCAACTTCTGTCGTCTCGTGGGAGAGGAAGCGGAGTAGGCTGGCTATTCCATAGGGATCGGCCGCATTGCCAACTGGGTGGCCACTGCTCGACGCCCGGCGCGTTGCATAGGCGCGGAGGCCGGGCTATGATCTCCGGGGACAAACAACAGCCAAGCCCGAGGAATCGCGATGCGTGCCATCCTTGCCGCCGTGATTGGCGCGCCTCTGCTGGCGGCGGCGCTGCCACCGCCCCGCCCGCTGCCGACCGAGGTCAAGGTGGGTTGCTACTACTTCCCCGGCCACTTCAACGCGGCGCGCTGGTCGCCCATGGTCGCCCACGGGGGGCCGACCCCGCTGCTCGGCCGCTACCGGGATGGTGCGCCCGGCGTCAGCGACTGGCACATCCGGTGGGCTGTCGAGCACGGCATCTCCTACTTTGTGTTCGACTGGTACTGCAACTACCGCGTCGGGCCGTCGCTCCAGCACAACACCGCCCTCGACGAGGGATTCCTGAAGGCCCAGTACCGTGATCTCATGGAATTCGCCCTGATGTGGAGCAACGAGGAGGATGCCAAGAGCCCCCTCTACACAGTCGAGGACATGCTCCGGACCGCTCGGCACATGGGGAGGTACTTCCGCGAGGCCAACTACCTCCGCATCGACGGCCGGCCGGTGATGGTGGTCTCCCGGGCGGCACGAATAGCGAAGAGTTTCGGCCCGGGCTTCCGCGACCTGATCCCCCGGCTGTCTCGCGAGGCGGGCCTGCCGCCGGGGACCGATATCTTCTTCGTCGCATTGGCGCGCCAGCCCGATCCCATGCTCCAGGAAATGGGGTTCGCGGCGACGACGGCCTACAACTACGCCGGCCACCGGGCACGGAAGCACGGCTCCCCGTTGCGGGCCACCTACGACGACATGGTCGAGGGCTACGAGCAGGTCTGGCAACGCATGACTGCGCCGGGGTGTCTTCCCTACATCGTTCCGGTCTCCCCCGGCTGGGACAGCCGTCCATGGTACGGTGCCCAGGCCTTCGTCCGGACCGGTTCGACGCCCGAGAAGTTCGCGGACATGTGCCGGCGCGCCCGCCGCCATGTGGATCCCCGGCTGAACATGGTTTTGGCCGAATGCTGGAACGAGTTCGGCGAGGGCTCCTACATTGAGCCCTGCGAAGAGACCGGCTTCGGCCACCTGCGCGCCATGCGCGAGACCTTCGCTCCGCACGCCGAGACCCATAGCGAGAGCGCCGTTCCAGACGGAAACGAGAAAGTCGCGTTCACTTTCCGCGCGATTCCTCCCCAGCCGACCGACGGTGCCCTGGGCAGGCAGGAGGGGAATCTGGTCCCCGACCCCGGCATGGAGGAGGGGACTGGATGGACCACCTATACCGGTGTCCCATGCAAGTTCCTTGGGGGCGATGCCCATGCAGGGCGTCAGTCGCTTCTCGTGAAGCGGGGCACCGGCTGCAAGACGCAGAACCCCATGCCAGTTGCGAAAGGGCGCGCCTACCGTGTCTCCGCCTGGGTGAAGTGCGCTCCCGGAGGCAGTCTTCTGGCCCGGCTGGCATGGTTCGACAAGAGGAACCGCTGGACGAAGCAGTACGATCAAGTGGAGACCTGCCGCTCGCCCGACTGGACTCGAGTTTCGAAGGAGATCGTTGTTATGGATCCCGAGGTCGGTGCCGTCAGCTTCGAGTTCGTGGCCAGCGGCGCCAACGCCCAGGTGGACGACGTGGCCATGGTGAACACCCGCGAGGCCAAGCCGCCGCAAGTCGTCCTCGACGCCGACTGCACCACTGGGGACGACTGGCTGACCTTCGCCGGCGGCACTCCCGCCTGCGGGACATCCCCCGACGGCGCCGGGCACGTCCTGCTGGCCGCCCGCCAGGGCATGAAGACCCGCCGCAGCGTGCCGGTAAAGCCGGGCGAAGTCCTCGGCTTCCGGGTGCGGATGCAGTGCGACCCGCTCGCGTCCGTCTCGATCCGTTCGGCCGGCTTCGACGCCGACGGTCGTTGGATTGAGGGCACCTACTTTGGCGGTGAAATCTACAGTTGGCAGGACTGGCGGGAGATCGTTGGTGTCGTGCGCATACCCCAGGACACTGCCGCCCGCAGCATCAACCTTGAATGCACCGCCACCGGCGGTGCCGTGCGCGTCTCCCAGGCCAGAGTCGAGCGGGACGCCGTCGAATGAGAAACGTCCACAGACCCGCCAAGGAAAGGGAACCTGCATGCTGCTCTATGTCATTCGCCACGGCCACCCCGACTATGCCACCGATTCCCTGACCCCGCTCGGACAGGCGCAGGCTGCCGCCCTTCCGGCCCGCTTTCTGCCCCACGGGCTCGACCGCGTGTTCGCCTCCCCTCTGGGGCGCGCGCAGGCCACCGCCCGTCCCACCGCCACCGCTCTAGACCTCCCCATCGGGACTGAGGACTGGTGCAGCGAGAACCTGGCCTGGGGCGAATTTGCCTTGGCCTTCCCCGACGGCAGGCGCCACTGGATCTTCGACCTGCCCGCTTTCCGCCTCCGGCCAGAAGGCATCCCGCCCGAATGCGCTGCGCAGATCCAGTACGAGGAGGGCTACGCCCGCATTCGCCGGGAATCCGACGCCTTCGTCGAGAGGCTCGGCTATCGCCGCGAGGACGGGTTGTACCGCATTCTCCGCCCGAGCGAGGAGAAGGTCGCCCTGTTCTGCCACGCTGGCTTCAGCATGGTCTGGTTTCCCTACCTTCTGGATGTAGACCCTGTCTGGTTCTGGACTTCCTTCGACCTGACGCACGCGGGGATCATCGTGGTCCGCTTCGAGAACCATCCCGAAGG
>JABGQJ010000464.1 GCA_018648945.1 Victivallales bacterium | reverse complement strand
GTCGCGGTCACCGACGAACAACGCTTCCTTGCCACCGGTTCCCAGCAGGTGCTCGCCGATGGCCAGCGGCGTCCGGGAACGCTTGTGGAAGTCGTAGTAGTGGGGACTGATCTCCACGCTCGGCTCCGTAGGCCAGCGGAAGCAGTTGGGCAACATGCCGAACCCGCGTTCCGGGTAGTGGATGTTGTAGATCTCCTCCTTCCCAGCCATCGGCCCGTAGCCATGCTGCATGACCGGACGCGTGGGGTCCAGTCCGCGGATGAGTGCCTCCTGGCGGAGCAGGAAGCCCGTCTTCTCCGGGTCGCGCGGCACGATCCAGTGGCCGAATTCATTGCTCCCACTCCAGACCACGATGGCGGGGTGGTTGCGGTCTCGCAGCACCCATTCACGGGTGTGGGTCAGGGAGTTCTCGTGCACTGGCCTGTGATAGAGCCCAGCCTCGGCCACCACGAGCATGCCCACCTCGTCCGCGGCATCCAGGAAGGACGGCGGCAAGGGCTGCCCATGGTAGCGAACACAATTCAGATTCTGTTCGCGCATCACCTGCAGCGTCTCGCGGATGGTGCTTGGCCGTCCGTAGTACCATTCCCCACTGTGCCCCCAGGTCGCCTTCAGCCGGACCTTGTCACCATTCAGCCGCAGATCCTCCCCGTCCACCCGGAATTCACGGAAGCCAAAGCGGACCGGCACCCCCGCCTGACCGCCCAGCCGGGGCACGAGATCATACAGAAACGGATCCTCGAAGCTCCAGAGACGCGCGTCAGCCCAGGGGGCGACCAATTCCACCTGCCTCTCCTGCCCAGCCGGAACCGGCACGGCCACAGCCGAGAGACGCAGGACGGGTGCAGCCTTCCGGCCAGAGACGAACACCTCGGCCGACACCGGCACGACCGCCTCGGCCGGACTCGCATTGCGCACGGTCACCAGCACCCGCAGACGCCTTTCCTGCACAGAGGGCATGACGAACACGTCCGCCACATGCACGAGCGGCAGATCCAGCAGTTCCACCTTCTGCCAGATCCCGGCGTGGAAGCGATGCATGGCCCCCAGAGGCTGCGGCTCGATCTTGGCCAAGGAGCTGCGGCAGCCCACAATCAACTCGCACGCCCCATCGCCCGGCACGGCCCCAACCGGCAGTTCGAAGGGCGTCAATCCCCCCACATGCCGCCCGATCTTCCGCCCGTTCAGCCACACTTCCGCCTCTGTGTGAACGGCTCCGAAGCGCAGCCTCAGGTGTCGCCTCCGTGCTGCCTCCGGCACCACGAACCGCCGCCGATACCAGCCGCATGTGGCCTTTGCCCACTCCTGCCGGTGTTTGCCCCAGTGATTTCGCTTCCAGGTGTCTTCCTTGGCAATCGTCATGGGCTGCCAGCCCTCTCTTGGCACCTTTCCACCGATTTCTGTTGCTGGTTGGAACCCCCAGACACCCCCAAGATTGGCGACTCCGCATCCGCCTGACCGCACGAACCCCAGACGGTCGGCGGGGATATCCTCAAGCTCCGCCTTGGCCTGTTCCGGCTGGTCCGTCAAGCAGACACCATCCACCGTCAACGTGGCATCCCCCGCCAAACCACCCCATTGGAGCTGGAACACCCGCACCCGCTCAAGCTGAAACACGCGGTCGCTCTTGCCGCCGCCAAGGCATATCAGATCGGCAAGGGGGATCGAGGCCTGCCGCCAAGCGCCTGGTTGCGCCACCAAATTGTGGACCCAACGTTCCCCTTCCCCCTCGCGCAGCACGACGCGGAACTTGGCTTCTCCGCCGACACTACGATGCCAGAGCACGAGGTGCGTTGGCCGGGCCTTCGCCCACTCCTCCCCCGGTTGCCCAGTCATCTGCCAGTAACCAGAGGCGCAAGGTGGGATCGCCAAGTGCAGGGCCCACTTCCCCGTTGCGGCGTCAGGCACATAGCTGGCCTGCGGCTTCCCATCCGGCTTGAAGGTCCGACTGTTGCGCCCGTAGTTCGGCCGGTCCTCGAAATCCTGGATCGCCACCGTGCCCGCGTGCGCCACGCTGAGCACCATCCAGATCCATGCCGTTGACCATTTCTTCATCTGCTCTGTTTCTCCGCATGGAGGTAGTTGGGGATCACGTGGAAGCCCGGTGGGTCAGCCAACCAGATCCTGGCACATCAGGTCCGCCGCCGATGCCCGAAATCGTTTGGAGTCCAAGTAGTTGTCTCCCTTGCCCGGGCGATGGGTCCGGTTGGTAAGCACGATGGTGAAGAGGCCCAGCTCAGGATCGATCCAGACCGACTGCCCAGTCCAACCACTATGGCCAACGGCCGCAGCAGACATGCTGGCAGGGCGGCATGGGGATTCCGCCACAGAGCCCATATCCCAGCCAAAGGAGCGTCTCCGCAACCCCGGTGGGCTCTGTTCGCTCAAGAGCCAATGGAGAGCGTTCTGGCCGAAAACCCGGCGGTCGCCCACCATGCCCCCACTGAGGATCATCCGGCAAAAACGCGCCAAATCGGGCGCCGTCGAGAAAAGCCCGGCATTGCCGATCGGTTGTGTGGCGTGCCGAGCCTGCTCGTCGGAGATCGTCCCTGGTGCGACAGCGGTGGGGACCACCCGCTCCAGGTCACCTGCCAATGGCCCGAAACCAGTCTCCGACATCCCGCATGGACCGAACACGTGGCGCTCGCAGAAACTGCCCAAATCCATGCCCGCAAGCCGCTCGACCAGGTGGCCAAGAAGCACGTAGTTCCGACACGAATACATGAACCGCGACCCCCGTGCCCACTGCGCCGGGGTCTCCACCATCGCGACCAGCATCTCATCCGGTCCAAGGTGATCGAACTTCCGGTTGTCGAAGCCCGACGTGTGGGTCGCCAGATCCCGCACCCGGATTGGGTCCACGCCGAAGCCCCCAACGCCAGGCAGATAGTCCGCCACGGCAGCGTGGGGATCAAGCTCCTCCTGGTCGATGCAGATGCCGCAAGCGGATGCCGTGGCCACCGCCTTGGTGACGCTGGCCACGTCGAAAACCGCATTCCCCGCCATGGCTTTCCGGCTTGGGGCCATGGATGCGTCACCCCATACGTGCAGCACCGACAGCCCCTCGCAGGTTCCCGCCGCCAGGACCGCGCCGTGGAGCAGGCCATCCGCCGCCGCGCGCTCGCACGCCATCGCCAACTGATCCGTCATGCCCATCAACTCCCGGTCGAACAGTAGTGGCGGACACCGATACGCCAAACGCGCAGCGCTACCAGCAAGAACACAATCCCGGCCAGCGGAGCCACGAAGGGAACCCAAGCCGCCGTCTCCAACGGGCGTAGAATGCCAAGAATGGGTAGGTAGCTGACGCACGCGAGCGGCACGACGAAGGTGAAGAAGCGGCGGAACCACAGGCGATAGATGGTCAGCGGATACTGGGCGGTCTCCGTGCCACCATAGGTGACGGTGTTCATGACTTCCAGAGATTCGGTCGTCCAGAAGGACAGCGTCGCCTGGAGCACGAAGAGCCCGGTGAACAGCGCCGCCCCGCCACCGATGGCCAGCCCGGCGAGGATGATCTGCCGCAGCCCCACCGGCTCGGACAGATGGCAGAACGCCCAGACGAGGACCACCAGCCCCTGGCTGAGACGCCCAATCCGCATCAGCTGGACCTCCCCGGCTGCCACCTGCAGGACCAGACTGCGCGGGCGCAGCAGGAGCCGGTCGAAATCGCCGGATTTCACTTGCCGATCAAAAGTGTCGAACCCCCGCCCAAAGGCCTCGGCCAGCGCGAAGGCCACATGGACAATACCGTAGAAGAGCGCCACCTCCGCAAGGGTCCACCCCTTCAGCGTGCGGAAGCGGGCGAACAGTGCCCAGATGGCCACAATCTCCATGCCCGAGGCCAGGAAGTTGCCCAAGGCGAGCATGAGGAACGAAGCACGGTACTCAAGCTGGGACTTCAGCGAGAGCCGCACGTACCGCCAATAGAGAGCCAGAGCATCGCGCATCATCTAGCCCCCCTGAACCACGAGTCGGCGCGTGACCCTGGCCACGATCAAACGCCCCATGAGGACCAGTCCCGCCAACCAGACAAGCTGGAAAAGCAGGACTCCAGGCAGTTCCGCTGCGGGAATATGCCCAGCGATGGCCCGGAACGGCAGATCACAGACCGCCCGGAACGGCAGGACGCGCAGCAAGGGCTGCAACCAATCCGGGAAGAGGGGCAAGGGCAGGACCATCCCACTGAGCAGGTAGGCCGACATGGAAATCAGCGTCCCAATGCCCTGGCCGGAGATGGTGACGAACAGACTCAGAGTCATCAAGGTCGTGATCGAAGCGCTGACCAGCGCGGCAAGCCCGAGGGAAGCGACGCCACCGATGAAGCTAGCCCAGCCCACCCAGCGCAGCCAGCCAGCGAGGATTGCGACGGTCAGAATCGGGACGCAGCGGAGCACCGTGGGTGCCAGCCGATTGGCGATCGCTCGCGCATACCAGAAGCTGTACAGATCCACTGGGCGCAGCAACTCGTAGGCAACGTTGCCGGACCGAATCATGGCGGCCACGTCGCCATCGGTACGCAGGGGGAAGAGGGCGAAGAAGGCCTGGCTCAGCCAGATGTAGGCAAGTACATGCTGCCAACCCATGGGCGGGGTCGAAGTGGCGTTCTCGTAGAACGCATAGAGGATCATGGTGCGAATCAGCCCCCAGAAGATCTGGGTGGCCAACCCGGCCAGGGCTGCTGCCCGGTATTGCAGGAGAGCCCGCACACGGGCGCTGAATACGGCCCGGTAAGCGCTCATGCCTGGCGTTCCTCATAGAGCTTGGCGATGAGTTCCTCGATCGGGGGATTCTCAACAAACAGGTCGCGCACGTCATAGGCGCCGGCGACGCGTGCAATCAAGTCGGCGGCAGGCATCTGCTCGGGGTTGAAGGCGAGAGTCACGCGATTGCCTTCCCGCTCCAGCACACGGGCGCCAGCCACCTGCACTTCCCCGGTACCCTCGGCCAGATCGGCGATCAACCGCCGCTCGCCACTGACCCGTTTGCGCAGCTCCCCGAGCGTGCCATCCAGGAAGATCCCACCGTCGTGAATGACGATGACTCTGCGACACAGCGCCTCGATGTCGTCCATGTCGTGGGTAGTCAGAATGACCGTCGTGCCCCTTTCCTGGTTCAGTTCCTTGATGAACCGACGCACCGCCAGTTTGCTCACGGCGTCGAGCCCGATGGTCGGCTCGTCCAGATACAGAATATCGGGCGCATGCAACAAGGCGGCCACCAAATCCGCCCGCATGCGCAGACCGAGACTGAGCTGACGTACCGGCGTGTCGAGATGGCTGGCGAGATTCAGGGTCTCCACCAACCGGTCGAGGCGAACGCGATAGTCTGCTTCGGGCACGCGATAGATGTGGCGCAGCAGTTCGAAAGACTCCAGCACCGGCAGATCCCACCAGAGCTGCGTGCGCTGGCCAAACACCACGCCAATGCGCGCCGCCAAGCGCTGCCGATCCCGATGCGGGGTCAGCCCCAGCACCTCCGCCCGTCCCCCGTCAGGGGTGAGGATGCCAGAGAGAATCTTGATCGTCGTGCTCTTGCCCGCGCCATTCGGCCCGATATACCCCAGCAACTCTCCCGCTTCGAGCTGGAATGACACCCCATGCAGCGCCCGGACCAACCGATGCCGCCGCTTCACCAGCCCTCGCAACGCCCCCCACACCCCCGCACCCCGTTCGTAGATCCGGAAGGTCTTGGCTAGGCTCTCGACAACAATCTGAGGCATCGTCTTCTCGCAAACAGTGGGAGACCGGATGGGGGACCCATACATTACGCCAGCAATTCCCCAGACCAAGGCGCGCGGGCAGCTGTCCATATGCCCACGCCACGGTCAGGAATTCGCAGGCGAACGTTCTCTCGGATGGTTCGCCGCCCGGACCATGGCCCATTCGGGCGTGCCGGATGGAAACCAGCACGAAGTCGGGCAGATCAGTGCTCGCTCGCGTTGGCAACTCGGCACTACCTGTCCAAGACTTCACGCACCTTTTGCGCCAGGCCCTGGACGCTGAATGGCTTCTGGATAAAATCCACGCCAGCGTCCAAAACGCCATGGTGCGCAATCACATTGCCGGTGTAGCCAGACATGTACAAAACCTTCAGCCCTGGCCTAGACGACACGAGCTCTTCATAAAGCTCACGACCGTTGGTGTCCGGCATGATCACATCCGTCAGCAGCAAATCCAGCGGACCCGTATGCTCGGTGAGCAACTGCTGGGCATGCTCGCCTCCCGCCGCGACCAGAACGCA
>JABGQJ010000463.1 GCA_018648945.1 Victivallales bacterium | reverse complement strand
CATCCAGCCCGGCTCGCGGGCATTGCCGAAGGCGAAGTTGGTGATCTGCGGCCCCGCCGCCCAGTCGGAGATCAGCTTGCCTGTCTCCCAGGAACGGGTGTCGCCACCCAGCAGGTAGTGCTCGAGCATGCCTTGCGACCACACATGCCCCCGGTTGTCGGACCAGCCCCGACCGGCGTAGAGCTTCATGTGCTTGTATTCGTAGTCGTAGTAGCCAGCCGTGTGCCCGATGCTGTGGATCCACTGTTGGCCGATGCGGCGCGGGTCCTTAGCATAGTGGCGCGTATCCACATCGCGCTGGTGACGGATTACCTCTTCGGCCCGACGCTGGAACAGGGAATCGCCGGTGCGGGCGAACTGGGTGAGCCAGGCATGACCCGTGTCGTATTCCAGGTTGCCCCAGTTCCAGCGGCGCTCGCCGTACCAATCGCCGAAGTTCATCATCCCATACTCGCGCCGGGCATCCCGGCTGGCGGGTAGGTTCTGCAACGCGGCGGCGACCGTCTCATCGTAGCCGGGAATCTGGTCGCGGGTGGAGACCGCGATGCGGCGTAGGGCCCCGGAGTTCTCGATCCATTCCGGCGGCACGGACACCACCGGCAGATCACCCGCAAAGCCATCGGCACCAGCGGCTGGCCCCAGCCAAATATGCCACGTCTTGCTCCAGCCCTGGCGGAAGGTGTGTTTCCCATCACGGATGTGGTAGTAGAACTTATCCTCGTCCGGGCGCTTGGCGTAGAAGTCGGCGGGGAGCTTGGGGCAGAGCTCAAGCGTCACCGCGTCCTTCCCTGCAGTCACTGCCACCGGCCACTGCTCCCAGAAGTTGCGCAACACGACCGCTTGGTCCTTGCCACGCAGGATGCCCGAGATCCTCCTGCCCCTCGCGCCGCCCGGCTCGACCACAAACCCGTGGTCCTCGCGCTGGAATAGCCGCTGCCCCTCGGCCAACGCCTGCTCCGCATCGCCGCTTCCCATCTGCAGACTGCCCTTCAGTGGCAGTTGCAGGGAGAAAGACTGGAGAGCGGTCATTTCCTCCTCGGTGCGCGTGTTCTCCAACGTGATGTCCAAACGCTGCACACCAGGGACACCACGCCATTCGTGGAACTGTAGGACCACTTCGAAGCCACTAGGGCCACTGGCATCGGCCAGAACGCCACGTATACGATATGAGAGCTTCACCCGCCCAGCCTGTCCTGCCGTATCACGAACCGTCACCGTCTGCACGCGACCCTCCGTGTCCACCAGACGCAACCCCTTACGAATGCCGATCATGTTGCCAGCTGGAGAGAAGGAGGCCCTGGGGGAAGCAAGCGGTATGTCGCTCCCGTACTCCAAGGTGAGTTCGCGGGTGCCGCTTGGCACGACCGCGCCCACCCGCAGCCACTTGATGGACTGATCACGATACCAGCGAGTGACAGCCTGGGTCTGCACCGCCACTTGCCGGTCTCCGACGAGCAGCCGCACGTGCGATGTCCTTGCCAGGTGACCGGGAGGAAACGGGACCCCGAACGTCAGCGGCATGTTCGGCAGTGACCAGTTGCCAGCATCTACCCTCAACTGGATCTGGGCGCGCTTGACCGTGCCCTTGGGCTCGGGCGGCATCTTGACCGGGGCCGCCTCGGAAGCAAACGCCACCCCGGCACGAGTTGCGCCCTTGATGGCGACAAAGAGCGGCTGCGCGGCCGGAAGCAGGAAGTCGGCACGGTGGTTCACGGCCCAGCCCGTCCCCGCATCGCGGTTGTTGGTGGTGCCGCGCAAGCAGGATGGGTCTTCGGGGACGCGGTTGGTCAGGGCATCCTGTGCCGTGCCCCAGAGCACCTCGCACTTGGCTGGGTCAGCCGTCAGCCAGCGCACATGGACCTGCCCGCGCCGGTCTGCCCAGGCGTAGACCGAGTGAACCTGCGGCTCGGCCGCACGGAGAATGCCAGTCAACAGGAAGGCCAAGGCAAGAGAGAAACGCATGATCCGCTCCGATTCCTGGATAGCAGTTGGTCCCCAAACCTAGCGCTGAACGCCGCCGATGTCACCGGCTCGGCAGCGGAAAGGCGCGACTGTGCCGAGGGGAGCCCACAATGGACGGCATGGACGGAGGCCCGTCTCCCGGTCTTGTCCATCGTTCATGTCGTCCATTCTGTCCATGTCGTCCACTTCCCCCTCCAGGAAACAGAAACGGCCCCGGTCGCGACATGCGACCGGGGCCGTGGGAATGCAGAGACTCGGGCGGGAGCTAGGCGTTCTCGCGCGCGGTATAGCCGGTGTGCAGGAGCTCGTGGGCACGGTGCCCGCCGGGCTCGCCGAGGTACTCCGCGTAGAGCTTCTTGATGTCCGGGTTCTCGTGCGACTTGCGGCAGGGCAGACCCTTGTCCGCCTGGTAGATGGCGTTCTTGCGAGCTTCCAGAATGCTGGTGTCCCCGCGGATGTAGGGCTGGCCACCACCGTTCAGGCAACCGCCAGGGCAGGCCATAATCTCAATGATATGGTACTCGGCCTCGCCTCTCTGGATACGTTCCAGGAGCTTGCGGGCGTTGCCCAAGCCAGAGGCGACAGCCGCCTTGACCTCGAGCCCGGCGACTTCGACGGTGGCCTCCTTCGTGCCGTCGAGGCCACGCACCGCCGTGAAGTCCACGCCCTGGAGATCCTCGCCAGTGAGCCAATCGGCGGCCGTGCGCAGGGCGGCTTCGAGCACGCCGCCGCTGGCACCGAAGATGATGGCGGCACCCGTGGACTCGCCGAGGGGGCTGTCGTACTCGCCCTCTTCCAGGCGGTCGAACTGGATGCCTGCCTCGTTGAGCATCATGATGAGCTCACGGGTGGACAGGACGATGTCCACATCACGGACCCCGTCACGAGCGAACTCGGGCCGAGCGGCCTCGTATTTCTTCGCCAGACAGGGCATGATCGAGACGACGACCAAGTCCTTGGGCTCCACGCCGATCTTCTCGGCGTAGTAGGTCTTGGCCATGGCACCGAACATCTGCTGCGGGGATTTGGCGGTGGAGGGGATGTGCATGAGGTCCGGGAACTGGTGCTCGAAGAACTTCACCCAGCCGGGGCAGCAGGAGGTCAGAATGGGCAGGTTCTCGCCCTTCTTGACGCGCCCAATGAACTCGGTGGTCTCTTCCATGATGGTCAGGTCGGCCGCGAAGTTGGTGTCGAAGACCGCGTCGAACCCGAGACGGCGTAGCGAGGTGACCAGTTTACCAGTGGAGATGGTGCCGGGGGCCATGCCGAAGCCTTCACCGATGGCCACCCGCACGGCGGGGGCAGTCTGCACAACCACGGTCTTCTTCGGGTTGTTCAGCGCGTCCAACACGTCCTGATTACGGACCATGGCGGTGAGAGCACCGACCGGGCAGGCGGCAACGCACTGGCCGCAGAACACGCAGTTGGTCTCGTCCAGCGGCTTCTCCATGGTCGGGGCGACCACGGCCTCGAAACCGCGCCCCACGCCCGAGAGCACGCCGACGGTCTGCATCTCGTTGCAGGCAGACTCGCAGCGCCGGCACATGATGCACTTGTTCAGGTCGCGAACAATGGACTCGTTGGCCAGGTCGAGGGGATAGACGGACTGCTCGCCCTCGTACTTGACCTTGGTGAGTTTGAAGTCCGCGGCGAGATTCTGCAACTCGCAGTTGCCGCTCTTGTTGCAGGTCAGGCAGTCCTTCGGGTGGTCCGAGAGGATCAGGTCGAGGACCGTCCGGCGGGCGTTGACCGCGCGGGGGGAATGGGTTTGGATGACCATGTCGTCCATGACCGGCGTGCAGCAGGCGGGAGCCAGATTGCGGCGACCGTCCACCTCCACCACACAAATGCGGCACGAGCCTTTGCGGTGCTCGAAGTTGAAACAGTCCAGCTCAAGGTAGCAGAGCGTCGGGATCTTGATCCCCAGCTTCTGGGCGGCCTGCAGGATCGTGGCACCAGCCTCGACCTCGACAGGCAGTCGGTTGATCGTGATATTCATGGTTTTCTCAGCACTCATCAAGTTCAGTCTCCGATGGGGGAGTGTTGTGGCCGGGTTCCCACGCTAGTTCTTCTCGATTGCGTGGAACTTGCAGGTGTCGTAGCACACGCCGCAACGGATGCACTTGTCCTGGTCGATCACATGCAGTTGCTTGCGCGCGCCGGCGATGCAGCCGACGGGGCAGTTGCGGGCGCAGAGAGTACAGCCCACGCAGGCATCCGTGATGTCGTAGGTGATCAGACTGGCGCAGACACCGGCCGGGCACTTCTTGTCTTCGATGTGCGCGCGGTACTCCTCGGGGAACTGGGCCATGGTGGACAGCACCGGGTTGGGAGAGGTTTGCCCGAGACCGCAGAGGGCCGTGTCCTTGATGGCATGCCCCAGGCTCTCGAGTTTGGCGAGAGTCTCGGGCGTGCCCTTGCCCTTCGTGATGTCGGTAAGCATCTCGAAGAGACGCTTGTTGCCAACCCGGCAGGGGGTGCACTTGCCGCAGGATTCGTCGAGCGTGAAATCGAGGAAGAAGCGGGCCACGTTGACCATGCAGTCGTCCTCGTCCATGACGATCATGCCGCCGGAGCCCATCATGGATCCGAGGGCGATCAGGCTCTCGTAGTCGATGGGGGTATCGAGCTTGTCGGCCGTGATGCAGCCACCAGAGGGGCCGCCGGTCTGCACCGCCTTGAACTCCTTGTCGCCGCGAATGCCGTTGCCGATACCGAAGATGATGTCGCGCAACGACGTGCCCATGGGGACTTCGATCAAGCCCACGTCCTTGACCTTTCCTGCCAGGGCGAAGACCTTTGTGCCAGGGCTCTTCTCGGTGCCGAGGCTGGCGAACCAGTCGGCGCCCATGCGGATGATCGCGGCGACATTGGCGTAGGTCTCAACGTTGTTGACGATGGTGGGCTTCTTCCAGAGACCTTCGACCGCCGGGAACGGCGGCTTGTAGGTGGGCTCGCCGCGCAACCCTTCGATGGAGTGGATCAGCGCCGTTTCCTCACCGCAGACAAAGGCGCCCGCGCCGTACTTCAACTCAATGTCGAAATCGAAGTCGGAGCCAAAGAGGCCCTTGCCCAGCAGGCCCTGTTCGTGGGCTTGCTCGATGGCAATCTGCAGGCGCTTGATGGCGAGGGGGTATTCGGCGCGGATGTAGATCACGCCGTGGCTCGCGCCGATGGCGTAGCCAGCGATGGCCATGGATTCCAGGACGGAGTGCGGATCGCCTTCGAGCACGGCGCGATCCATGAAGGCACCGGGGTCGCCCTCGTCCGCATTGCAGATGACATACTTGTCCTTGCTCGTCTCGCGAGCGGCGAAGCTCCACTTCACGCCGCTCGGGAAACCGCCACCGCCGCGCCCGCGAAGGCCAGAGGCCATGATCTCGCCGATCACGTCCTGCGGCGCCATGGTGGAGACTGCCTTGGCCAAGGCTTGGTAGCCCTTCTGGGCGATGTAGTGTTCCAGTTTCTCGGGGTTGATGCGTCCGGTATTGCGAAGGGCGATGCGCGCCTGCGGCACACCGGCGTCATTCTCTTCCTCCTCGGGGTAATACCACCCGCGGGGGATGACGTGCAGCCCCTTGGCTTCGCTGCTGAAGGCGTCCAGAACCGCAGCCGCCTGCTCGGGAGTGACGTTGCCGAAGATCAGTTGCGCGCCAGTCTGGGCGTTTTGCAGCTCCAGCGAAGGCTCGCTGTGGCAGAGCCCCATGCAACCGACCTCGACAATGTCGATCGTGTCGGCCAGGCCACGGGTGTCGATCTCGGCCTTCAAGGAGTCCAGCACGGGAGTCGTGCCGGCGGCAATACCACACGTGCCCATGGACACGAAGATCTTGCTCTTGGCCGCAGGATCACCCAGAGAGGCCGCGTATTGCGTGAGTTTGTCCGGAGAGTCAATCATCGTGGGAGGTCTCTCTGCTAGTTGCACTCGCTCAGGATGTCGGCGACCTTCTTCGGCGTCACATCGCCGTAGACTCGGCCGTTGACCATGACCACCGGCGCCAGGCTGCAGGCACCGACACAGCGCAGGCCGCCAAGGCTGAACTTGCCATCTGCGGTCGTCTCGCCCTCCTCCACGCTCAGGTAGCGTTTGAACTCGTCAAGCACCTTGCCCGCCCCCCGCACGAAACAGGCCGTGCCGGTGCACACATTGATCTGGTACTCGCCCAGCGGCTTGATCGTGAAGAAGCTGTAGAAGCTGACCACGCCGTAGACTTCGCTCAGGTGCAGTCCCAGTTTCTTGGCCACGAAGAGCTGGACTTCCTCCGGCAGGTAGCCGAAGACACCCTGGGCC